>CAZSVI010000027.1:12054-33582 GCA_964610205.1 uncultured Oscillospiraceae bacterium | reverse complement strand
ATCTGAAGGAGCGAGGGATTTTTGAAATCAAACCAAATGCCTTCATCTTTGCTAGAATTCTGGTCATCTTATTTCTTGTTTTTTTATCGTCTTCAGATGCATCAGGGAAAATAGATTTTCTTATCGATGCGTCAGAGTGTTTTAAATTCTGAATACTGAATTCTGGGTTCTGAATTCTTGCGGCTTTGCCCCGGTATGTATTTATGTTAATATAGGATATATTTCCGGGTAATTAAAAAATCACTGCTATTAATCCCACTGTAATAAATATATCAATAAGAAAACAATATCATATCCACAAATATTTGTTTATTTCCCTGAAATGTACTCTTTTAAAGCCTTTGTAAGCTGATCAGGGCACGAGGTGCCTTTTTGTTTACAGTTTATGCCTTCAAGCTTTTTAATAACAACACCAACAGGCATGCCTTCAACCAATCTGCCGATACCCTGTAAATTTCCGTCGCAGCCCGATTTAAACGAAACATGAGTGAGAACTCCGTTATCAATAGATATGTAAATTTCTTTTGAGCATACGCCTTTTGTTATATAAGTAAATGATTCCACAATAAATACCTCCGTTGTAAAAAATTTAGTAAATGTTTCAGATTTGAGAAACAAATTCCCAGAAATCTAAAATACTGTTGTTAAAGAGAGACAACCAGTTTATTTAACCCAAAATGGTTATGGTACAATGGTAGTTTTAAGTTTAGAAAAATATGCAGAATTAACAGATGATATAAAGCTAAAACTTGATGAAGCACCTTCCAGCCTTCTTTCGAAGAAAAGGCGGGGATAAAAACCCGCCTTTACATATGTCCTGTGAATTTTGATATGGCTCCGGTCGGGCATGCTTCAATACATTTGCCGCAGTTTTCACACTTGGCCGGATCTATTTCGGCACAGTTGTTATTCATTGAAATAGCCCCTGCCGGGCATGCCTTTACGCACTTCTGGCACCCAATACAGGCAACCTTGCAGTTTTTCCGCGCTACGGCGCCTTTTTCATGGTTGCTGCACAGAACGGAATATTGAGACCTTGCGGGAACCAGTTTTATGATTTCTTTCGGGCATTCCAGTACACATTTACCGCAGCCGCCGCATTTATTTTCAAGAACTCGGGCAAGGCCGTTTTCCACAACTATCGCTCCAAAGGGACAAACCCTCATACAGCTTCCCATCCCAACACAGCCATATACGCATGCCGAAGGGCCTCCTGACATTGTGGCGGCTGAACGGCAATCAATAATACCATCGTAGTCAAATTTGATAAAAACCTTATCCCAGCTTCCATGACACATTACACGAGCCACCTGCTTTTCGCATGAGGAAGCTTCGATTCCCATGATATTGCTTATTTGCGTGATAATACTTTCCCCGCCTACCGGACACAGATGTATTCCCGCCGTTCCTTCAGCAACTGCCTCCGCATACTGATCGCATCCGCTGAAACCGCAAGCTCCGCAATTTGCTCCCGGGAGAGCCTCACGCACCCTCTCAACCCTCTCATCCACCTTCACGGCAAACTTTTTTGAAGCGTAGGATAGAGCCAAGCCAAAAAAAAGCCCTAATCCAGATATTATTAACACAGGAATTCCAATCTCTGTCATAAACACACCTCATCTCAAACGTTTAGTCATTTTCAATCCATCCTGGTACTCTGTCAACCTTAAAACCTGTATATCCGGCAAGGGAAATTTTCGCAGGACAAGGCGGGGGATTGAGGAATACTCAATGTATTGTGAATGACGAAAGCGCAGTCATACGGAAACTTAACCGTCGATAATTTAAAATCAGGGGTGACAGAGTACTAGGAGTGTGCTCCTAGATTCCAAACAACCCCTGGAATCCTATAAAAGCAACAGATATCAGCGCCGCAGCGATCAGCGTTATGGGAAGGCCCCTGAAGGCAGCCGGAATATCACTGGTTTCCATTTTTTCTCTTATCCCTGAGAACAGGATCAGCGCCAATGTAAATCCAATACCTGCCGATAGTCCGAAGGTAACGGCTTTAGCAAAGCTGTAATCCCTGTCCACATTTAAAAGGGCCGCGCCCAAAACCGCACAGTTTGTGGTAATCAACGGCAAGTAAATACCTAAAGCTTTATACAGAGGCGGCAGGAACCGTTTAAGTATTATTTCAACAAACTGAACCAAAGCCGCGATAACAAGTATGAAGGCTATTGTCTGAAGATAACCCAAATGGTTGGGCTTCAGCATATACTCAAATACTGTCCATGTTACAGCCGATGACAGTGTCATAACAAACATAACCGCACCGCCCATTCCCAGTGCCGTAGACAGTTTCTTCGACACTCCGAGGAAAGGACATATCCCTAAAAACTTTGTCAGAACAAAATTTTCAACCAGTATGGCACCCAGAGCTATTATAATGATCTCTTTCATTACCGCTCACCTCCGTTATGTCCGGCAGTGCATCCTCCACAATTCATATCGCAGCCCGAAACGATTTCCTTGTTACGGATTTTAAGAAAGGAGAATTTATTTATAGCCGCTATTATGAAACCAAAGGCCAGAAATCCGCCCGGGGGCAGGATCATTATAACAGCCGGATCAAATAAATCCTTTGTAAGCGTAATTCCCATCCATGTACCGGCGCCAAGAATTTCACGGATGGAGCCGATAATAAGCAGGGCAAGAGTAAAACCCGCACCCATTCCGATGGCGTCAAGTATTGACATCCCCGTATTGTTTTTGCTTGCAAACATTTCAGCCCTAGCGAGAATGATACAGTTGACAACGATAAGTGGTATAAAAATACCCAGCTCTTTATATATGTCCGGCAGATACGCATGCAAAAGCATCTGTACAATGGTTGTAAATCCGGCGATTACAGTAATAAAAACCGGAATTCTTACCTTGTCGGGTACGGCTTTGCGAATAAGGGATATAACAATATTCGACCCCAGCAGCACAAAGGTTGCGGCAACGCCCATGCCAATTCCGTTTTTTGCCATGGTAGTTACAGCCAGCGAAGGGCACATTCCCAGAACCATTTTAAGAACGGGGTTTTCCCGCATAATGCCATTGGTTAAAACCGACAGTGGTTTTTTCATGTCAATTCCCTCCTTCTATCATCATTTCAGCCATCTCAAGCGCGGCGCTTACTCCCTCTGTTACCGCCCTGGATGTAATGGTAGCGCCGCTTAGTGCCTGGATTTCGTTTGATGATTTTTTTTCCTGCTTAACGACCGTTAGCGTATCTTTCATACTGATGCCTGTGAATTGACTGATAAAACCCGGTTCTTTTGCCCTGGACCCCAAACCCGGCGTTTCATTATGATCACCTATAATAACTCCCGTAACCTGTCCTTCCATACTGACTCCAACTATCATACCGATATTTCCGCCATATCCTTTCGGGGCGACACCGATGACATACCCGACAATATCAGTACCATTGAAGGCTGCGTAAACTTCCGTTACCTCCTGGGGAATACCTTCCGGATTAACCATCTCGAAGGTGTCGGCCTTATCCATAACCTGCTTCCGAAACTCTTCCTGTTCTGCCTTTGTCCTTGCTTCTATGACATCATCCGTAGCTCTGTTAACAAATGCCAATGAACCCGCTATAACAACACAAACCAGAAAAAGAACCAGGGTAGGCTTAATCATACTATTCCACACGACGCTCACCTCCAAAGCTAACAGGGACGGTATAACGGTCAATAAGCGGTGTAACGATATTCATCAATATTATCGCGAAGGAAACGCCTTCCGGCATATTCCCGAACAAACGGAATAATGCCGTTAAAACACCGCAGCCGATTGCAAAAATAACGGCTCCCTTTTTTGTAATGGGACTTGTGGCATAATCGGTTGCCATAAATATTGCCCCAAGCAAAAGACCGCCCGATAATACATGATATAAAGCATCTCCCGTAAACATTCCATTCGGGCCGAAAACCCATGTTAAAAGCGCAACCGTTCCGGTAAAGAATAACGGTATCCGCCAGGTAATAACTCTCCTCAGCAGCAGGTAAGCAAACCCCAGCAATATGGCAAAAGCTGAGGTTTCACCGATGCACCCGGCAATACTGCCCCAGAATAAATCATAATAGGAAAAAATAATTTCTCCGCTCTCTTTTAATACGCTGAGCGGTGTTGATGTTGCTATCGCGTCAACAGGGGTTGCGGAAGATGCCGCATCCGCGGCACCGGATATTAAATTGGTAATAGGCGCGGTCCATGCCGTCATTGAACGGGCCCATGCGACAACCAGAATTACCCTAGCGCCAAGAGCCGGATTCATGAAGTTCTGCCCCAACCCTCCAAATAATTGTTTTATCAGGGCGATCGCAATGACCGCACCGATAATCGCAATCCAGACAGGAATTGACGGGGGCAGGTTTAAAGCAAGTAAAAGTCCGGTTACAACAGCACTCAAGTCCGATATTGTCTGCTCTCTTTTAAGGCCTCGCCTCATCAGGTACTCGGTAAAAACCGCAGATACTGTGGTAACCAAAATCACAAGAGCAGCCCTTATCCCGAAAAACCAGATGCCCGCAATCACTGCCGGTAATAAAGCCAGTATAACATCCAGCATGATTCTCCGCGTTGAACCGGTGTCCCGTAAATGTGGCGATGAACATACAAACAGTCTATTTCCCAAAGTGATTTCACCTCAATCCTCTTTCCGTTTTTCATCAGGTTTTTTGGTTTTTCCTTCTATAAGTCTCTTTCCCAAGCCGAATAGACTGAACCAGATGCCTTTTTGCCGGACAGGAATAGGAGCAACTCCCGCATTCTATACAATCCAGAACATGAAACTTATCCAGTTCCTCATAACGATCAGCCATTACCAGACGATCGATGTGCAAGGGCAGCAAATTCATAGGGCATGACGAAACACAGTGTCCGCAGCGGATACATGGGGACTCCGGGGGGAGATCCCCTTCTTTTTTATCCAGAGCTAATATAGCGTTAGTAACTTTAATTACTGATGTTTCAAGGGAATACTGGGCTATTCCCATCATAGGCCCGCCCATTAGAATCTTATACGGACTGGAGGTAAATCCACCGCAAAACTCAAATACATCGGCCAGAGATGTTCCAATCGGAACCTCTATGTTCATCGGCTGCCTTACCACACTGCCATCCACCGTTACGCGCTTATTAACTAAGGGCATACCGGTTTTTATGAAGCTTGCTATAAATGATACGCTGTTCACATTCATAACAATGCATCCAACATCGGCAGGCAGCTTTCCGGGAGGAACTTTCCTTCCGGTTGTAGTATAAATCAGTATTTTCTCGGCTCCCTGGGGGTATCTTGAACGAAGAGAATAAACGGATATCCTGTTGTCGGTACTTGCTTTTTCCTTCATCAAAGAAATGGCTGCCGGTTTGTTGTCTTCAATCCCGATAATGGCTCTTGGAATACCCACTTTATCCATAACCATCTGAATCCCTTCAATAATCCCGGAAGGGTTTTCCATAAACTCTCTGTAGTCGGATGTAATATAGGGTTCACATTCGGCTCCGTTGATAATTAAGTAATCCACCTCTTTATCCTTCGAGGGATTAAGTTTCACATGAGCAGGAAAACCCGCGCCGCCTAAACCGACAAGACCTGAGCCGCGTACCGCCTTTAAAAACTGTTCTTTTCTTTCCACAACAGGAACGGCAAGTCCTTCCCACTTCTCCTGTTTCCCATCGGTTTCGATTTCAACCGACATAACCAGCTTTCCGCTTGCGTAAAGCATTGGTTCAACCTTTGTAACGATACCGGAAACACTTGAGTGTACAGGTGATGACACAAAAGCTTCGGAATCACCAACCACCTGCCCGACCTTTACCTGTTCACCCTTTTTTACCAGTGGCAAACAGGGAGCTCCAATATGCTGTATCATCGGAATAATCACTTTAGCCGGAGTATCCATTATTACGGTTCCGGATTCGGCTGTATGTTTCCTGTGCGGTACAGGCACACCTCCGCGAAATAACTTTGTTAATAACAAATCCCCACCCCCGCCTTATATCAAATCAACACCTAAAAATCCGGTTGAAACATAATCTTTTTATGCTTTATAACAACTAAAGCAATTGCAAGCAATTGCTTCCGTTGTTATAATAACATATGATACCGCTTTTGTGAATATATTTTGTTTATTGTATACAAAATAAATCTTTCGAAAGTATTAATCTAACTATGTTTAAACTATTTTTCCATACCTGATAAATCCAAATCAAAACTGGATAAAACCAAGGGAAGATCTGTCAATTCGGTTCCTTCCAGACAACCCGCCAGAAATGGAAGATGCAATGCCGAAGAATTTCTGATTTTTAGTGAGGCAACATGTCCTTCTTCCTGTTTCACAAAGACAATCAACTCTCCATTCGCTTCAGGTTCACGAACCATAGCCGTTCCGCTGCCATTTACCATCACCTGTTCTTTTACATCTCCTTTAGGCAAATTCTCAATTGCCTGATCAATTAGATCCAGGGATTGCAGCAAGTCCTCCAGCTTCAGGATCACCCTGGCGAAACAATTACTGCCTTCGGTAACAGGGATATTATAAGACAACTTTTCATAGGGCAGATTTGAGTATTTCCTTGAATCATGTGGTTTTCCCGCTGCCCTGGCCGGTCGTCCCGTCAATTTCACAGCATCTTTTTCATCCAGCCGGCCTGTCTCTTTTAACCTTTTTGAAATGGATGGGGTGCTTTCCCATCTCTTTTTAATATCCCTCAGTTCTTTTTCCATTTCATGGAGAACAGCATTAACAGCATATAGCCTGTCACGAGGTATATCCCTGCTTAACCCACCGACTTTTACCATACCGAAAAGCAACGGGTGTTCACTGATTTGCGCAACCGCCTCCCGGTATAAGCAAATTAGTCTGAAAATTACCGCACTGTCTGCAGAAAGGCCCAGAGACTGGGCAGTATAGTTAAGCCCCTGCAGATTTGCCTGAAGAATGCTCATTTCGTTAATAAGCATCCGGATCCAGCCGGCTTTTTCGAGAATTTCCATCCCGTTGATTTTCTCCACGGCATTAATAAATGCAAGCCCTATGGGAATACCATTAAGCAGTGATATTCTCTCCAGAAGTATCAGGCAATCCTCCGCCTTCATCCCGGCACACAGGTTTTCGGTTCCACGGTAGTTATAACCTGTTTCAATATGCGTCCTGTAAATTACTTCATCCTTCATAAGAATCTTTAGCTTCATCGGTTCGGGAAGCAGTGGGTGATACGGTCCCCATTCAATTAAGGAATATCCGTCTTTGTAGAATTCTTCTGTCTCTCCGCTGCCAAATTGAATTGGAAATAATTGTGCTATTTCACACTGCATATGTTCACCCTGAGGAAAAACCTCAGCAACTGACGGTATAACGATGCCTGGCGGAACGGATATTTCAACTGATTCAATATGGCCCTCTTTCTCCAGCTTATACTCTATTGTTAACTGTTTATCCGTTGTTTCGGTATTTATAAGGAGGAGCTCATATCCCATGGATTTTAGGGTATACCACTTACCCAGTAAAGCCCCGCTCTGTTTTTCACTCCATTTCCTGCTCATGTTCCCCCCCCGCGTCCCTTCTCCTCGCATACGCATTCTATCGCTCTGCGGACCGCTTCCAGCATTTCATCAAAACCTGGCGTGCAGCCCCTGACCCATGAGTCAACCGGTATCACGTCTTCAGCCGGATATACCCTGTTATTTTCACTGCAAAAAAGGCTTCCGGAGCATGAACATGCTCCCGCTGCAATAACTGCTTTAGGAGACGGCATCTGTTTGTATATGCTTCTCATATTTTCTCTTGATTTTTCATTAATGCAACCTGTAATAAGCAAAACATCAGCGTGTTTCGGATTTCCTGTTATCGTAATACCTTTTACGGATATGTTCTGTGAAAGCGCCATGGAAAACTGAAGGGCGCATCCCCTGCATCCGCCGGCCTGAATTACCAGCACTGATATTGAACGGGCTCTGATACTTTTTAGCCAACCCATCTAACTACTCTCCTTTACAGTATCCATATCCTTATATCAGCATGTACAGCCAGATATAATTAATGACAGCCATACCTCCGGCCCAGATCCATGCATTACGCGCAACCCTTTTCCATGACTGTTTTGGAATAAACCCATCCGCAAGGAGTACACCCAGATATACAACCGCCGATATTATAAACGATATCCAGGGTTTCCATGGTAAAAACACGGATATAAGCTTAAGCCATACACCGGTCTCTACCCATTGGGTCAGTTGAATAACCGCAAGATCCCATCCGCTGTAGGGTGTGTATAGGGCTGCATCCAGAAAAGACATCCCTTTCCCGGTAATGCCAAAATCAAAATTGCAAATATTGCTCTTAAGCATAAACACAATGAACAGGGAGGCTAAGTTTAACGGAAGATGACGCAAAAGTGAATACACAGACGAGTACTCAAGAATTTTCCCAAGCTCCAGGGTTCCTGTTACTTTATACAGGGAAGCTGCCGTTACCATACAGGTAAAACTCCAGATTATAAAACGCGCAATTCCCCTTTGGGCCGCCATTGTGCCAAACAGCTCCTTCGAACTGCATGCTCCGGTCAGTATAAATAATTCCATCATTATCAGCACCGAAAGAATAAAAAGATAGTTCCCTCCGGAAACAGTCATCCACAGGGCTGCAAGACCAAACCATAACGCTCCCGCTGATAACCACCCGGTAAGAAAATGTTCATTCCGGCTTTTTTTACTGAAAAGCTTTATGTATTTATATACAGGCTGCAGTATGTATGTGCTGTTTCTCCCCGGCTGAATGCTTCCGATATAATTCTCAATAAGGTGAAGTATCGTTACGGCAGTAATAACACCGAAAAACCATATCATTGCTGTAATCATGATAACGCCACCCCCACAAGAAGAATTACTACGGTAAGCCACCCTGTCCGTATCCATAAGTCAAAATTAATGCTCTTGGGAATCCATGAGGTAAGGGTATAGTGATAAAAAACCCGTTGGGCTTCCGGTGTTGCTTCGGCTTGCTCCCTGTTCAGCCGTCGGGTAACAACAAAAACAACCGCGAGAATGAGAAGACTTCCTGCCAGATATATTGAACCTGTCCCGGGAACGGTTAGTTTTACCAGGCCTTCCATTCCGGTATATGTTTCAAAATTTGCGGCGGGCAGCAAACTGACCGGTAACTGCTGATACTGAAAATAATCGTATAAATTGCCCGATAAAATGTTTAACACAACAGTAACCACAAAAAACACAGGCAGAATAATTTTGAATATCACCGGGTATGGCTGTCTTTCAATGCTTGTTTTTCTGCCGGCAGCCAAAAAAACCGATAACCATCTGAAAAGAACCGCTGCCGTAAGAACAAGACCTATAACCGCAAGAATCATGGTAATGGGATTTGTGATTAAAAACCGCACAAAAACCATCCTTTGCAGCGCCGCATAAAAGGGAGCAAACAAAAACAAGAGCATGGCCGCGGACATTAAAAATGTTATTATCGGCATCTCCTTCAGCAGATTATACATCCTTTCCACATCCTGTGTTCCTTTCAGGTACTCCAGTACCGTAATGCATGAAAACAGGAAGGACAGGGTTACAGCAGTAACCGCTGCAAACCCGGCAGTGAAAAACAGGCTCTCCATACCGTTGAAAATATTTGATATACCCCACCCGGAGGCAAACAAAACCATACATACAAGAATATTCCCGCTGCGCCGGAATATTCCCGCGTAATATGCAACGGCCGCCATTAGCAGCCCTCCGAATACAATGACAAGCGACAGCAAAACTCTGTCAATCCCCGCGAATAACATGCGGAATTTTAATAAAACCGAAATGGGAATTATCAATGAGAAAATGATTGAGGTCAACCCTGTGACAGGCGTTGGTTTTGAAAAATATGTTTTTATTATTTGTTTTTCAGGAATCAAGCAGCCTGTTACAATCACCATTATAAAGACCAATACGGCCGTCATGGATGCGGTAAGGCTGCCCAACCCTGTGTTTATATTGCCTATGGCAAGGGAACCTGTTTTTTGAACGGTAATCAGTATCACAATCATCCATATTGTAAGAGCTAATTGCTGAATGACCGGAATAAGCGGTATCCTGTTTGATTCATGCTGCTCAAATGACTTATGAAAAAAACGGTTGGCAAGATAGCTTAATTGCCAGAATAAAAGCAAGCCCGTAATGCTGTTTGCCGCAACCAATCCGGCAAATGAAGCCATCAGAAGGAAAAGCCCTTTTGCGGATTGCTTCATCCGACCCGCATCCGATTGAATCTGCCTGAAATACTTTTTAAGATACCGGAGGATTAACGGAATAGAGGCCATAATAATAAAAGCGCCGGTTAATAAAAGAAGTTTACCGTCATGCTGAAACCACAAGAACGGCTCCACCTCCGCCGGTGACGCTGTTATTTCCATTATAATCAACGAAAGCGCCTGGACAAGGGCTAAAGCGGAAACAACATAATGCTTGTCCCTGATTGAGTATATTAAAAGTACAATCACAACAATTAATAAAGTTAGTTTCCATAAAATAGAAGGTGCATGAAAGCTGACAGAATACAATGGATATATAAATAAAAGAACACAACCTATAAAAAACAATACCGCCCAAACTTCTACAAATACCTGCAGTCCTTTCCCCTGCAAAAGAAGTGATATAAACAACAGGAGAACAGGACCAAATACAACGCCGACTACTAAATACTCCATGAATCCAGTTCCTTTCCAGCCTCCAAAACCTAAAACTGCTTTTGCTTTTGCTTTTGCTTTTGCCTTTACCCTGGAAACTTTTCCCGCGGTATTCCAAATACCAAAGACCTCCAGCTCTGGCCTCTGGCCTCTGACCTCTGACCTCTGACCTCTGACCTCTGACCTCTGACCTCTGACCTCTAGAACAGTATATCTCTTTTTAATTAAATGCTCAATACTTTTATCCTAATCATGCTGAGCATATCGATGATGACACAATATGTCCGGCATAGTTGTTGAAAAAACCATTTGGTAACGGAATAGTCCGTATCCGAACCGGTGACATTATCCAGGCCGCGATGGTTAGCGGCCTGCTGCAAAGCCAATGTCATCAAGGGGTGAAGAGAAGAAAAAAGGTGAAAAGGGAACTCCCAAACACCTTAAAAAATCAGTTCTTTGCTGGGATGACGTTCCTGTCCCCCTTATCCCTTTTGTCACAGTCCCCTTGACACGTTATGCTCTTCTTGTGAATGTTGACATTTAAGGTACGTCCCTTCCTAGAGGATTAATCCGGACAAGAAAAGCGATTATGAATGTACCGCATAAATAAAATATTCGTATGCCTGATAATTTCATTAGTGTTATCATTGATTTGATTTTTCAGCCTTATTTCTTCAATACAAAGCTTTACTAATTTGATTTCCTGAATAATGATTTTTATTAAATTACACTGCTCTTCCAATACCTCTGTATTAGTTTAATTAATGTAAGCTGTTTACATGAGCATTATTCTTCTCAAGCTAACCGACTACAATTATGGGAAATATTCTGGTGAAATATTAAGCATGAATGATGCAAGCGATTCTCAAGGCTTAATTGAAGCGTATAAGTTTTGAGAAAATGTAAAAACTAAGAAAAACTTAATAATAAAAATGGTATGGGAAGTAATTTATGGTTCCTCGGAGGAAAGCGGAGAAAAAATTAAATACTACCGAACATAAAAATCCGGATGCAAAAGAGTCAGAACAAGTAAAGCTTCCTAAAAGTCTTCAGGATAAGCTGGACATTCTAAAGCCCTATAAGGATAAGAATTTCGACATGGTTATAAGACCGATTGAAATAAAAGCAAAGCAAATGAACAGAAAAGCGGCGGTAGTATACATTGAAAGCATTACCGATACAAACATTCTTCATCAGGATGTGTTAAGACCGTTGAACAAGCTTGCAGCGGAAGATACAGCCGGATACGGAAGCATAATTGAGTATGTTTATAAAAATTCGCTGACAGCAGGAAACATTGTATATACAGATGGATTATCGGAGATGGTGCATGCTGTTTTTGAGGGATATACGGTATTGATGATCGACGGGTATGCCGAAATTCTTATTATTAAAATAAATAACGGTCACAGCCGCGCAATTGAAGAACCCATTCTTGACAGGACCATCAGCGGTCCCAGAGAAGGATTTGTGGAAAGCCTTGCCATAAATGTCTCCATGATACGTCATAAGCTTCGCGATCCCAACCTTGCAGTGAAAAAAAAGGTGTTGGGCAGAAGGACGAGGAGCAATATTGCCGTTTTATATATTGAGGATATTGCAAGCAAGGACATTGTTTCAGAGGTTTTTAAGAGGCTTGATGAAATAGATGTTGACGGAATACTTTCGGCCGGCCAGCTGGCACAATATTTTGAGGACAATCCGCATTCTTTTTTTCAACTCTACAGGCAAACGGAGCGGGTGGACATTGTTGTAGCGAACCTGCTTGAAGGCCGCGTGGCGGTTATATCCGACCAATCTCCGCTTGTTGTCATATACCCCACATTGTTCATAGAAACGTTGCAAGCCTCGGAGGATTACTACCAAAAAGCGCAACATGGGACATTTATGCGTCTTTTACGTTTTTTGGCCTTTATTATGTCGGTATCGCTTCCGGCATTTTATATTTCTCTTATAAGCTACAGGCAGGAGCTTATACCGTTTGATCTTGTCATTCCGTTAATAGAATCAAGAAAGGATGTCCCGTTTCCCGCGATTATTGAGGTTCTGCTCCTTGAAGTGATGGTACAGATCATTATTGAAGCAGGCCTGAGAATGCCGGCCAACTTGGGTCAGACAATCGGAATCGTTGCGGGAATCATACTGGGGCAGGCAATAATATCGGCAAGACTTGCAAGTCCCGCCGCTATTATTCTGATAGCGATAACAACCATCAGCACATTTGCAATTCCAAACATTTGTCTTTCTCTGGCAACAAGGCTTATAAGGCTCTTTCTCCTAATTACCTCATCCATTTTCGGATTGTACGGTTTTTCCTTAGGTTGGTTCCTTATACTGACTCACCTGATAAGCCAGGAGAGCATGGGTGTTCCATATTTATCACCCCTGGCGCCCACAAGGTATGCCGACTTGAAAGATTCTTTTTTTAGAAGCTACAATTGGGATTTTAAAAACAGGCCGGTATCCATACCTGTCCAGGATAGAAAAAGGCAGGGAAATTATAAAAAGGAGGGCAAAACCGATAAAAACCGATAAAGGCGTCATTACAAGCAAGCAGTTGCTTTTTATAATTACCGGTACCCTGATTGGTACGGATATCATAAGCCTTCCGAGCAAAGCATCGGAAAATTCCGCCCAGAATGGCTGGATCTCAATAATTGTCGGAGCTGTTTTACCGTTTATTATGGTTATACTTATTGAAAGGGCTTGCAGGTTGTATCCCGATATGACTCTCATAGATATTGTCAAAACGTCATTAGGGAAAGTAGTCGGCACGATTGCCGCGGTATTTTTTATTTTATTCGCTTCATATATAACAATCGTTGTTGTAAGGGTTTTTTCCGAAATAGCCAAGCTGTATCTTCTTCCGGAGACTCCCATACCGGTAATAGCCCTAACGGAGATTATTATTGTAGCGTATGTTACAATCAAAGGCGTTAAAACACTTGCGAGATTGAATGAAATTCTCTTTTATTTACTTGTTTTCAGTATTCTGATGATTCTTCTGCCTTCAATCAAATTGTTTGATTATACGAATATTCTTCCTGTAGGAAATATAGGTTTGCTCCCTATAATAAAGGATGGAATCAATACGTCTTTTTCTTATGCAGGGGTTGATGTAATGCTTGTTTTTTATACGCTGACAGGTAAAAAGGACGAGGTGATGAAAGCCGGAATCATTGCAGTAGCCGCGGTTATGACTATTTATACGCTGATAACCGCAGCATGTATCCTTTCACTGGGTTCTGAAGCCATGCAGAAAATTATGTTTCCGCCTATTACAATGATAAAAGGAGTAAGTCTGCCTGTCATTGAAAGACCCGAAACATTTTTTCTGACTTTCTGGATGGTTCTTACAACCAAACCGGCCATTAACTATTCCTATTGCGCATGTTTTTCAACAGCCAGGCTTTTAGGCGTAAATATTGAAAAAAATGCTAAATACATACTTATTCCATATTGCATTATCATCCTTGCGGGAGCGAGTATATTTAAGGATATTATTCAGGCGTTTGAATTTGCTGGAATTGCAGGAATCTTATTTTTTATTGTCGGACTGGGATATCCTCTGCTCATACTTATCACAAAATACCTTTTTAAAAGAAAGGATAGACGGATTGATTAGGAAAAACATCTTACTGCTGCTTTTGGTTTTTATTCTTGCCGTATTGCCGGGCTGCTGGGATTATACCGATCTGGATAAGCTTGCAATACCTATAGTATGGGCATTTGACACGGGCAATAATGTACAGGGAAATCAAGAATCCGGAATACTTGAAATAACCGGAATCTTTCCCTCCGAAGAATACATTGCAGGCAGAAGGGCAAGGATTGAAGTAAGGAATGCAAGGTTGCTGGGAGAAGCCCTGAAAACAAGGGGAGGATTCGATCCTAAAACAACTGCGATAGGTCTGCTTCAAGCTGTATTGTACGAAGAAGCGCTGGCAAAAAAAGGTATTCATGATATTAGTGATGCATTACACCGGAATCCTCTTGTAAAAACAAGCATACTTATGGCTGTTGTGGATGGGAAGGCCCGCGAGGTACTGGAAGTGCCCACTGAAAGCTATGTGAATCAGGGAATTTTTTTACGTAACCTGCTTGAAAAAGCATCCCAGGAAGCATTTTTGCCTGTCACCACCCTTCATTCTTTTGAGGTTAATACCAATAATGCCGGCAGGAACCCGGTATTACCTGTTGTATCGGTAATTAACGAGGTTGATGCGGCAATTACCGGCACGGGTATTTTTGCAAAGGATAAGCTGATTGATATTGTAGGATTGAAGGAAACACAGTCATTGGTGATGCTGAGGGGAATAAAATGCGAGGGATATATTCCGTTCCAGGTGTATAAGAACGGCGAATTATTGGATAAAGGGACATTGAACGCAAAAAATTCAAGAGAAGTTGAGGTATACCGGAACGGCAGCGGTTTTAAGTTTGTTGTTAAAATCAAATTGAAGTGCAAATTATTTGAGCATACCAGCAAAAGCAACTTATCAAAGAATACGGAATTGATAGAAGAGATTGAGAAGTCGGTAAAAACCGAAATTGAAAGCAATTGCAGGCAATTTATTCAAAAAATGCAGGAGGAATTCAAGGTGGATTGCATAGACATAACAAAATACGCACTTGCAAAATGGCGTAAAGAGCTGGAGCCGATTGCGGATAATTCATTTATGGAAAAGGCAGATATTGTCGTAGACGTAAATGTAGTGATTTCAGGCAGCGGAGATATCTTCTGATCCCTTTTATCACATAGGGATTTCCTATGATAATGGCGTATATGTCCTTACCTGTCCGGCGGAGCATCTGTACAAGCTTGACCTGCGATTCGTGCATCTTTCCGATTCCCTTTTTATAATGAGAATCGAAGGTATTCTGCAGCAGATGAGATCAATTCTATCACACCGATAACAAAATCAAAAATATTCGAACGAATAAACGAACGATATATTGAAGCTCGTTCGAAACGATATGATGGTTTTAGTCTGGAGGTGTATAGCATGAATAATTACAAGGAAGGTTTAGTTATTACAGCCACGGAACTAAAGCTTAATCTGGGCAAATATCTTGATATGACGATGGATAAAAAAGAGGTTATCATTACAAAGAACAACAGGAAAATTGCCAGGCTGACACCGTATATCACGGAGATTGAGGCCTACTTTGCCGTGAGAGAAACCGCGCATGATTATGTATATGGAGGGAAAAAGGTATCTTATGCTGAATTTATGCAAATATACGAAAAAAGTTCTGAAAGAATGGAGTTTATCAACGGTGAGATCGTCCTGCTCGCATCGACGTCAAGCTTTCATCAGGATATACTTGGATTAACGGACGATGTTGCCTCAATGAGTTTACCTAACGGAATTCCCAATTTCAATATGTTGATATGGCTTAATCAATGATTTTAAAAATACAGTGATTATCAGTTCACTTGCCTTCAGTCCGAATAAAGAACAAAAAACTTGATTAATTCATATTCACCGGTTATCGGTTTAGCACTATTTCCATGGCGATATCCGCCCATTTTGTCAAGCGTTCGGGTTCAAATCTGACGGTTGAAATGTCTTTTAATATAAGCTCAAGGTTGACATTGTTCGCCTTAGCCAGGTCAACCGTATATTTCAAGTCTTTCCTTACTTCCTGCCAATCAACTTCATTTGCCGCTATATAAGCCGGGGTAGGTTTATTTGACATAATAAGCCCGGTTCCGATATTTTCAGCAAACCTTTTTCTGTCACTCCATGGGCTGCATGATATTTTTTTTACATTGGGTATCTTTTTTATAACCTCCAGTCTATCATCCAGACGGTCGCAGCAGCCGTAGTATATCATCCCGAAAAACTCAGCCATCCGTGAAATATAGGGCAGTTCAAACTCCTCAGTGACATGCGGTGAAACGGATGTGAAGAGCTGTGCAAGACCAAATGCCCAGCAGTTTTTTGAAGCGGGTCCCTGGCCCTGTCCAAAGTCGGACAGCAGTGAGTCGGTATATATATAAGAACAGTGGCATGTATTAATTGTATCGTTGTGAATTTGAAGAGCATTGGCCTGCCGTATCCCTGCAATAGTAGCTTCGGTAATTCTCTCCAAACATGCGTGAATAAATTCCGGCCTATCCATGATTTCCAGATATGCGTCTTCAATACTCATAAGCATAGTGAGGTAATCCCATATCCCAAGGTGAAATTGTATTCCATGGCTTTGAACAACCGGCGCGACACCGTCAAATATGTCACGGGCCTGCTGCATATATTCTTCATTTTTCCGGCTGTCTAAAGTAATCTTTATATCCTTTATTTTTTCAATGTCCTCATAATCATTCAGCACCCTGTCAAAATGTTGTGATGGAGCGGTATCACCTTCATTTATTCTCAGTTTTTCAACTCTGGCGCTTAACCCGTAACCGGTGTTATCAATAGTTTGAGGTATTGTTATATATGGCTCAATCACCATATCAGCCGGAAAATGATTCCACATATAAACGGTTTTTCGCAGGTTCAATTCTATACTTCTGAAAAACGCATCCTCAACAAGGCAGGTCAATTCATTATCAGTATTCAGTTCATTCCACGGAAGCTGGTCTATAACTACCATGGGACGCTGCATCTCACTGCGGTTTAAGGCCTTCCATAGTTCCATTTTTCCCTTATGGACAGTCAAGGCCGCAATATTCATATATTCCTCGCCAAGTTGCCGAAGCACTTGCTTATCTTTAAATGAAACTGACATTTCAAACCACCTCTGCTAAGGATATTCATTTGCTTAATCATATTACACAAAAACAATATATGTAACCTCTTATATTGACAATAATTATGTATAAATTGACTTTTTTAAATATATCAGCTATGATAATCATGGCATAGAATATTATTCGAATATGGAGTTGATCTATTGCTATTGGATTATGGAAATACTCTCTGTGAAGTTGATTGGAGAATTGATGAAAAAATTCCGTTGAAATATTCCCGGGTATATTACGTTTACAGCGGGGAAGTAAAGTATAGGGATGATCGGTTGGAAACTTACCTTAAGCCGGGATATTTATATATATTCCCGTCCGTCACCACTTACAGAATGAAGCAGAACGTCCGGAACAGACTATATTGCACATATATGCATATTGATTTCTTCCCGTCTTTTATATCTGAACTGATTGAGATTCCAATTGAGAATAATCATGCGCTAAAATATATACTTTGTTCTATCGCTGAATGCATAAAAGCAAATAATACAATGTTGATACATGCACTTGCGGATGTCTTCAAGCTTTATTGCACAGAGTATAAATTCTTAACGCTACCGGACGGTCGAATGTCCGAAGTTCTTATATACATTGCCGACCATGTCAGAGAAAAGATTACTATTAAAAGCCTGAGTAGTCTGGCCGGCTATAATATGCAGTATTTTGTCCGGCTTTTCAAGAAAAGCATTGGCTTGACCCCTTACCAATACATTATCAGTTATCGGTTAGCGGAAGCAAAAAAAATACTGAGAACAGACCTGTCTATTTCTCAAATAGCCAATATGACAGGCTATGATGATATTAAATCATTCAGCCGCAGTTTCAAACAGTGCTTTGGTATATCTCCTTCCATGTATAGAAAAGCGTACACTACCCAGCCATAGAGGAGATTGGATAAAGCCCCCCTTCCTGTATATGTTTACCATGAACCGGAGTGGAGTAGTCTAATGATTAAGCGGACGTTAAAAGGTTTTTTGTATATCATTTCTTTTAATTCTATATTGCTGTACAAACCTTTTTGTTTTATATATTTTATACCCTCCCAATTATTATGTTGGAACATCGGAAGAATAAAATGAAAAAAGTATATAGATAATACAGGAAATTTATCTAAAACTTTATTCATTTTATATAGTTTAATTTAATATGTCCATTAATTCTTTAATCTGTTTAAAAATTTCTGTTATCAGGTTGTTGTTTCTGTAAATCATTTCCATGTTACCATTTATCTGGCCAGTCTGTGAAATTGGTACCGAATAAGATATCGATGGGATAGTTGATAATTTGCTATCATAATAATATTCTATTTCATACCTGTCACCATCTGCTGCCCCATTTATTGTAATATTTGTTCCATTAATTATCGTTACTTGTGACAAATCGATAGTTGTCAATTGTCTTTCCCCTTGTGTTCCATAATTAATCTTTGTTACTTTCTTTAGTGACTTAACAGGTAAGGATGCATTGGATATTGTTATTCCGTTGTTGTAGATGCATACTTCCTGCACAACTGGTTCAATAATTATAGTTCCATTATTATATGCCATCAGGGAGGGGGTATTTAATTGAATTGTTTCCGGGGTTTCCAGCTGGTATACTATCTTTGTCCCTGTTAATGCTGCTTGCGCTGCTGCAAGATTAGCGTAAGTGCCTTTTGGTACACAAAGTTTGAACTTTTGGTCTGATGCCGACTTATACCATGAACCAGTATTATTTAAGTTATCAGCAAATGCTTTTTCAACGAAACCAGAGATTATCCCTTTTCCTGTGTAAGTAGTAGCAGAAGATGATATATAACTATCAGGTATAGTTGCTATTGCCACTATATCAATATTTGTAAATGTTATTGTATCTATAGCGGTAATATCACTTTCTATTAATAATTGTTCTTCACATTTTTTTGTCATTCTCCCAACTTGCAAATCAATTTCGTCAGCAGTACCATTTGGGATGCTTCTCAGTATTTGATTGGTATAGGCTCTACTTTCGGTGTATGGTTCGTATGGCGTGGCAGTAGAATCGTTCTCAATTTGTAACCAAGTTGTTGTATTATAATAGGACACCTGCAAATAATCAACATTCGCTGGGGGAGTAGCACTGAACGGTTGCCACCCTCCTGTTTTTAGTATTGAACTTATCCATATACCATGTTGTGTATAGTAGTTAATTCTCAATGAACTTGTATTATCACCAGATACAACAAATGTAGCAGAAGGCTTAATTTTTATTTTATTTGTGGATAATGCTGCATTGACTGTGCGTGCTCCAGTAGTATGGTCATAAAATATTCCAGACTCTGTTGGGTTAGTAATATCAATTTGATTTTTTCCAACACTCTTAATCTCCTGTAACTGCACTGATTGCATACCGTCAATGTAGTGAGGAAACATAGCATTTAATTCTTCTGCTGTAAGGCTCTCGTATGGTGTGCCTGTGATTGGGATAAAGATAATATCGTCATAAAACATATCATAATTATCTACTGAAGACGTTGGGGTGTTAATATTTAAAATTGTTCGATTATCTTGTAAACTTTGATAAATAACATAAATTTCATTCCACTGGTTTAGTGATAATTCTCCCGATGTTTTTATTGGTATTGTTTGTATGCCGTTCCAATAACCGACATATAAAAAATCTAAACTTGTAGGTTTAAATTTGAATTTCAGAAAGAATTTGTCCGTTGTTTTTTGAGCAGGTAATTCTCGTTTATATATTATATTTCTCCTTTTAATATTCTTATTGGATTTTTGTTATTATGGTTGTCTTTCCACTATTGACCATTTCAAATTTAATGCTGCTAATAATACCTGACCATTCTCTTCCATCCGGGATGCTAATATTAACAGTAAAAATTATTTGTCCTGCCGTATGATCAACCGATGCTGATATAATATCATCTACAGGAAAATTTTCCGGTAGAAGCTCTACTTCGGGGGTTATACCATATAGATCAATAACCTTAAAATATTCAGGGTCATATTCTATGGTTTATATTAATAATCTACTATCTGATTTTTTATTTGCTGTAAATATTAGATTTATCGTTTTCCCCTCTTCACATTGAACTTCAGTTTGCATTCCATTTATTATAAGTATTCTGTTTAGTGCTTCCAACTCTCGTAAAATCATGGACAGAATATTTGAATGCCTTATAATTTCATTAGTATTTATTTGAATTTGTTTTTTCAATTTAATATCTTCAATTCGTATCATTATTAATTTCAACTCATTGAACACAATATTCATAATGTCATTGTGTTCTTTTAACAATTCTTGATTTAAAGATATTTTCGCGCTGTTTATCCATCGCTGTTTTTCAAAACATATAATTTGGTGGATGAGTTGTAAATCATTGATAATGCATTGTAGTTGTTTTGTCTGTTGATTGTTTAACTCAATATTGTTTTCAATTTGATCCAAACCAATAGGTGATAGGGAAAATTCAATCGCAAACAAAATAATTAAAATTATTGAAATTTTATGCTTCATTTTACACCTCCTATGTTTTTGTATAAGGGTTTTATTTTGAGTCATGTAAATCTTATTTTTACCATATTTTATAACATACTTGCTTGAAAGTAAATTACTTTTTTAGTAATTTTTTTGTGGAAAAACTAAAATTCTCATACTTCGCACATAAAAATAGAACTCTGAACCTTGAAAAATCAATACGTTTCGACATTTAGGTATGGCAAAATCCTCTGAAAAATTCGAATTAACTACATTGCTTTATCACAATAATAATCCCAAATTTACCTTTCCCCTGGTATTGAATTAGTATATACTGATACTGTCAGCAGGAGCAGTGAGCATAGGGAATACAGAAATCGCTGGTTTTTAAGGTAAACAATTCCCTGGCTTATATATTTAAAGGAGGTTATGATTATGGTTTTGGTGGCGTACCTTTCAAAAGCAGGAAGCACAAAAGAAGTTGCAGAAGAAATCGGCAAAATATTTAACACAAACGGAATAGAAACAGACATAAAGGAATTGACGGCAGTTCAAAATCTGGATCGGTATTCAGGAATTATTGTCGGAGCACCGATTAATGGTTTTCGGTGGCTACCCGAAGCTGAGAAATTTATAGAGGA
>CAZSVI010000027.1:0-12044 GCA_964610205.1 uncultured Oscillospiraceae bacterium | reverse complement strand
ACATCATACTTTATGCTTTCTTATCTTCTAAAAACAGGGAGGGATTCTTTAAAGAAAAAAATGAAAAACACCCTTTCAAAGGCAAAAACCATTGTAACACCTGTCTCAACAGGTCTGTTTGGTGGCAAGGTAGATAAAAACTTCCCTGCTGTTGCAAGGGTGATGTTCGGTGTAAAAAAAGAAGCCCCCCTCGATGCACGGGATTGGGATGAAATCCGTGCATGGGCAACCGAACTTGCAGGAAGCTACCAGAAACAGTAATACCTTTAGTCTTGGGAAGTTCACATTTTGCTGATGCATGCGTATCCAATAAAGATATGGACTTATATTGATATGGTTGTTCTCACAAGCTTGTCGTTATCTTTGCAAGATCCATAGATCTCAACTCCTTCTGCGAAAACATTGAATTCCTTACTTTATTTTATTATATGTCATATTTAAAAAATTATCAACTATCCTGAAAACTACTTCTGGCGCGGGCTGAAGGCGCAAAAACACCCTCCTAAACCCGTTCATAGTAGCTTTTAAAGGTTTATTTTATGCTCTTTTTATTGTTCGTTTCGTTTCCGCCGGCATTTCCATTCCGGTCATAGTAATACTTTGCAGAACAACACAAAATAACAATCATCTTTTAACTTGAAGAATTTGCCCTTATGCAAAAAGAAAAAGGCGGAATGAGGATTACCTCAATCGCCTTGTAATAGATTTTAATAACACAATACTTCCATCCTCATGTGCTTTTTATTGATTTTACATTCGATAATATTTGAAGCTCAATTAATAGTATTTTTGTAAAAATGCATGAAACTCATCCTCCAAACATGAAGTAAATAGTTCTAATGATTCTAATGTAACAACAAACCTATATCCTTTACTATACCCAGATATATGCCCATTTGTTAATGACCCCATATTAAACCACCAATCAAAATAAATCAAATCATCTTCCCTTGTTTCATAAATAATCACCTCAAATAAGTACTCCTTTGAAATAAATTTAAATGGGTCTTCAATAAAATCTTTTCTTTTTTTCACTTGGAGTACTTCCCACAACTTACCTATTAGATACTTCAATTCACGCACACAAAGCGATGGAGAAACTTCATGATGAAAGATAATTTTATCATCCCCCACATTCATAAGTAAGTTAAAGGGAATCCAGTTCATGTTATCAGACCTTTTCTTTATAATATCAGTAGATTCATTATCAATTAGTTCAATTCTTACTGATATATTCCTTTCATCATTAAAAAGCGTTGCCATAAATTCCTCCTAGTCCAACGGTATTGTTGTAATCGTAGTACCCGCATTCCTAAAAAACTGTTCAATATCACTGATAGTCTTTAGCGAATGAGTTTTCCCACCTATTGTAGTAATTACATCTGTCCCATTTCTTACTTTTATTACAAGCTCATAATAGTTATAAACTTTCCTTGCATAGATTTCTTCACCATATGTATAGAATTTGTGCGAATAGTTTTTTATAACGCCATCAATATCTGATAAAGAAAATCCACGCTTATTTGCATTCTCTGCAGCATGCTTTGTTAACGTCCACCCATCTTGTGTTTTATCTCCAGCTTTTAATAAATCCTTTATTTTATCAAATTTGTTTGGATCTGGACTACCTGAACTACCACCAATTTTTTCCTTGATCCAATTAGTAGCTTTCACTTGTGCATCTTTCATATTATTATTTGCATTAACAAAATCAATTCCAGCCTGCTTCATCCATGGCCATGCAGTATTATCTACCCAGCAACTTGCTGCATCACCATACAATCCTAGCAAATCTACAAACTGTACACCTCCACTTTGCAAAAAGTAGTCCCATACTTTAAAACCCCAAAGCTCCATTTGCCTGAGTACTTCTTGGCCTGTTGGTGAATAAATCAATTTATCTATAACAAATGTAAAATCATGACCAGTTGGGTCAATAAACAGGATTGGGTTATTATAACAATAAGTGTAAAGATTTAATGACAATGGATCTCTTATGTCACCATGATTAGTATCCTCCGACAACATGCGTGAAGTTGCAGGGTTGTAATACCTTGCCCGTAAGTAGTACGTTCCGGTTTCACGATCAAAGTACTCTCCGGAATATCGGAATGGATTGCTGTCGCTTGTGTCCGGGTTCTTTTCGTTGCCGAACGCGTCATAGTCATAAGTCTTTATAACATTCCCGCTGCTGTCAGTTAATTGTACCACATCGCCGTGGCCGTTGAAAAGATAGTATTTTACTGTTCCGCTCATGTCGGAGCAGATCAGGTTGATTCCCCTTTCATACTTTGCGGTCATATTGGTTCCCGTCAGTTCGGCTGCTATATTCTGACCGTCCCAGATGTACTGGGTTTCTGCACCATTGATTTTTTTTGCAGTCCTTAACCCGTCGGCGTTGTATTGGTATTCAGCGATTACTCCGCCGGTGATGACCTTCTTTAACTGGTTGAAACCGTCGTATTCATTGAAGGTTACATCCTGTTCCAGACTGCCTTCAAGGACATAGGCGTTATAGGATTCAGTACTTCCCGCCTGCGCCGGCTCAAGGGTTTCTATCGTTTTGCAGGTCTGATTGCCATTATTGTCGTAATAGTACCTGGTGATTTCTTCTGTTCCGCTTACGGTTTTTGCTTCAGTTCTCAGCCGATTGTTTTTATCATACACATAGCTTGTAATTGCTCCTCCAAGGGTCATAGCCTCTCTGTTGTTATAATCATCATAGATATAAGAAATGGCTGCTTCTCCCTGCGGAGATTCACTTTCAAGCCTTCCCAGATCATCATAGACATAGGTAGTCACCTTATTTGTATGATCGGTTTTTGTTGCCTGATTCCCATCCAAATAATAGGTGTAAGCATAACCGGATAAGGTAGTTGTCCCTTTTTTATTGGTCAGCGATACCAGCTTGTTCGCAAGGTTGTACGTATAGTTTGTGGAATTCCCGCTGGTGTTATAGGTAAGGGTTAGCCTGTTCCCATTCGCGTCATAGGTATAGGCAGCCGTTTGAACACCGCCCTCGTATACTTTCCACAGACGGTTCATGGTGTCGTAGTCATAGGCGGTATTGGTTTTGGTTACTCCGTCTTGCTTAAGTATAAAGGATTTTCTGTTATTGACCGTATCATAGGTATAGGTTTTTTCAATACCGCCGGTTTCCGTTTCCTTAATAAGCCTTCCCAGGGCGTCATACTGGCAGGTGGTGGTAATCCCTCCTCCCTCGGCTGTCAGTCTGTTGCCTGTTAAGGTATAGGTATAGGAATATGTTTCATCCCCTGTTCCATCCGGAGTGACCACCGCTTTTGACAGAAGCCTTCCCAGGCCGTCATAGACAAAAGTATGTGCATTTCCGTTCCGATCTGTTTTCCCGGTCAGATTTCCATTGAGATCATAGGTATATGACTCATTTTGGTTTAGAGGATCGGTTAATTGTATAATCCGGTTGAACCGGTCGTATTGGTATTTGGTAACGGAATAGTCCGCATCCGAACCGGTGACGTTATCCGGGCCGCTGATGGTCAGCGGGCTGCTGAGCCCGGTATACATCCTAAGTTTGTTTCCCGCATTATCGTAATAGTATTGTGTGTAGTTCTCCGGTGTTCCGTTATCATAGGTTGTTACCTTCACCAGCCTGTTTCTCGTGTCATATGCGTATTGGGTTTTGCCGTATGCGGCTGTGCTTCCCTCAAGGTTGTTCGTTATCCTTTCTTCGGTGATATTACTATTTCGATCATAATAGTACTTTTTAACCGAGTTGATTATCGTTCCGCTGTCATTGTTGAAGGGAACGGATTCGGTTAACACTCTTCCCAGCTTATCGTAGGTGTAGGTAGTGGAATAAACCGGATTTGCCGCGCTCCCCTTTGCGTTTGTTTTAGCTTTTACTCTGCCCAACGCGTCATATTCCACGGTTGATTTATTGTTGTTGATATCGGTTGATTCAACAAGCCTTCCGGCGTAATCATATTGATATTGCATGGTCCATGTTTCAGGCCAGTTTTCGGCATGAGCCCTTGCCGATTTTTCCTGCGTCTTGTTACCAAGATAATCATATTGGTATGTATTATATAGTTCCTGACCATTGTGCCTGATTCCATCCCGGATTACTCTTTCCCCTTTGTCCATATAGGTATTTGAAATTATGGGCGGTGAATTGGCATCTCCGATTATGGTTTTGGTTATTTTCACAGAATCAGCCACGCCATTCTCATCAAGATCATACGCGTCATCATATAAATACTCTTCACCGGCAATGGTTGTATTGTTCTTGTCTTTTGTTGTTTTGCTTTCAAGCCTTCCGTCATGATAATAGCTATACTGGATTTTGTAATAGTTTCCGCCGGATGTATTGTTTTTCTCAAGGACAAGGTTGAAGTCAGTATTATACACATATATCGATAAGTATTCACCCGATGATACATCTTGCTTATACAGCAGGTTACCAATACTGTCGTAAATATATTTAACCGCGATTCCGTTTTCATCAGTAACGGTCAAATGGTTGTTGGTATCGTTGTACTGATAAAGGATGGTTGTGTTATCCGGGTTCGTTTTACATAAAACCCTTCCTAAATTATCATACTGGTAGTTTGTTGTATTGTTATTGGGATCAATTGCTTGAATCAAGTTTCCATAATCGTCATATTTATATTTTTCCTCAACCGTTCCGATTACCCCTCCATCAACATCCAAAACACCGGTCGTATATTTTCTTGTTAAATACGCCCCGTTAAAATTGTATGCACTGTTTCTTGAGGAATCATTATCCTGGTAATTATACTGTGTTTCAATATAGTCTACCCATCCTCCGTCTGCCAGATATCTTTTTTCACTGTTTACATTATTCCATGTGTCATACCCGTAAACGGTTTTTGCTTTTTGAGTACCACTTACCTTTATAACCGCCTGGGCTACATTCTTTTTATTGGATGTAAGGGTATATTCTTCCGATATTGCCGTCGCTGAATTCATTTTATATTCTTTTTTAGTTAGCAGATGATAATATGCCGTGTTGTATGTATATTTAACCAAAAAACCATCCGTTGAAGGATTTACAAGCGTGTTATTACTATTCCTGTTTGCATATGGACCCCAGTATTTTATCAGATTACCATATTGATCATAATTATAGTCTTCAACGCTGAGCAAAAAATCATCCGGATCTTGTTGAGAAAGATCCCCTGATGCCGGTGTGGTATATGTCCTGGTTCTCTTTTGCAGCAGTTGATAGTAAGTGGTATCATAATCATATTCAATCCTCTTAAACATATATTGCTTGTTGACTTTATTCAAAATATTATTTCTGTAAAAGAAAACATTACTTTTATAATTTTCCTGTGCTTTAATAAGATTCTTATAATCAAAGATATACTCATAACTGGGATATGTTTCATTTCGATCTGATATAATATAGCTGTAAGATTCCGGATACAGGTCCTCCAATTCCCAATTATCTTCATCGCCGCTTAAAAAAGGATATCTGGTATAATTGTTCGTATAAATATATTCTCTGTTGTTAACTATATTATTTGTTGTATCCACAAGATTTCTCTTTACAATGGATGGATATGTTTCATGCCCTATGCTGCAAAAAAACCTGGTTTTTGAAACATAGGTGTATTCAACATAAGCTCCTGTGGGATAAGATATTTTTGTCATGACGTTAGAAGGGTAACCTACTCCGAAATTATAAAAATAAAACCCGTTATTCGTACTATAATTATATTCATATGTGCTTTCCCTGTTTTCAAAATCCCTTCTGCCAGTAACATAATATCCGTATGTATAATAGGATGTGATATCCTCATATTGAGGATCAATATAACTCAACCCCTGTTCAAGTTCATAAACAATCTGGTTATTATCCGGAGCGGTAACAACAACCTGCAGATTGTTAAAGTCGTAGTTTATGGTTACTTCCCTGTTTAATGAATCAATTATTTTTGTAATAACCGGGTGATTTCGAATAAGGGTATGCTGGTATTCAATCCTGTTATTAAACCTGTCAACCTGCGCTAACAATCTTCCGTCCTGGGCAAAATATTTCTTTAACCCATCCTTATATTTTAAAACATAATAGGATGTTATGTTCTGGCCATTGGTATAGGCGGTACTCAACTCAATTTTTATATCATCCAGCTTATATCCCTCAAGTTCCAGATTGCTTTTTATTTCATATACCTGTCCATTTTCAAGATGCAGATATTTTCCTTCTTTTTTATCAATAAAATACGCGGTTCTTCCTAAAAAATCGTTATAATAACTGTCCTCATCGACAATTTCAATGGAATCAAATATAAAACTCCAGCCCATTCCAAGTGGAGAATCCTTCTGATTGTATGTTGGATTAAACCATCTTTGAAAATTGTAATAGTTTCCATATACATTATACAAATTCGTTCTTACCATATATAAAAAGAACCTGTATACTCCATCATCGGTAACATATATTATTTGTTCATCCCCATCATATATATCCTCTAATCTTTCATATTCCTGGCGTGTTATCCATGCATATGATCTGGCCACCTGTCCTTCATCTACAAGTATCTGGGTACCGTTCAAATAAACATCAAATCTTATATCCACATCATAGAATTGTGCCTGTGTATTTCCTGTTATATAATATTCTTTTTCACCATGCGGTTCACCAGAACTATATCTTGAAACAAGCGTAAAATCCAATCCGTTCTTTCCAGGCAATTGAACATCAATGTTTTCATGCAGAAGGTTCCCTGTATTCATCTCAACTTTATCTTCTCCATAGTCCTTATAGGAGAAAGGTGCCTTATATCCATCATCACCTGATCCGGACATTATTGTATATTCTGTTTCATATCCTGAGTTTTCATGGGACATTGGTGGTATCTTCAGTGAAAAGTATTCTTCAACCGTTTGATTAAGCTCATTCCATCCCATTCTATTTTGTTTCATATACTCCAAAAGCCAATTAATGCTGATTTGATTCTCGAAGACAAATGCGTTTATTTTAAAAGCTTCTTCTGCGGAATGTGTTTTATAAAGAACAGTATTCATATCAAACGGAGCTTCATCATCCTTTATTATAACATCATTCAGATTTACGCTAAATATCTCTGCGATGACACATGCTTTTTCAATACTCATCATGTTATAACCCTGAACAAAACATTTTCTAATGCTTTCTGTTGTCTGCTGTGAAAAATCCCATACATTAAGTATCCCTGAATATTGTTTTGAAGCAGAAAACATGGATTGCAAACTTTCATAATTTATCAGTGCTTCTTTTATTTCTTCATAACTTAGCTGTGTATTCAGTTTGATTTTTGCAACTAAAATTGTGTCTGATATTGAATAGCCTTGCTTTTCAGCCTCAAGCAAGAGAGAGAAATCTATATTAAGGAATTCTGAAATTATTTTTTTCTGCTCTTCAGTCGCTTCGGCAAAGCTGCTTATTGAGGTAAGTATTTTAATAAACTGGCTCTCACTTGGTTTTTGCAGGTTTTTAGCAGAAATAATAAAGTTATCTTCCAGCTTAAGAATACTCTCAACAAGATCGTTTATTCTCATCTTCGGATTTTTTCCAAGTATCAGTGCTGCCGCTCCTGTAACGATTGAACCGGCAATCTCAGTTCCGCTTTGCTTGGAATAATAACCGCCGGGAGCTGTAGTTATAATATCCTCTCCCTGCGCGTATATGTCCACAGCAGTTCCGCTTCCTGAGAAACCTGATATTTTTCCATTATTCATGGATGCTACTGTCAGAACATTGGGCGATTCATATGACGCCGGGTATATAGGTTTATTATCAAGATTATTCCTCTCATTCCCGGACGCTGCTATGAATAACACATCGGTTGATTGAATCAGCTCTTCAATTGCCATATTTGGTTCTTCACTGTACCAATTACAGGGTATAATTCTGGAACCCAGTTCTTCCGCGTATTTGACCGCTTTAATAATATCACTTGTGTAGGCCGTTTTATCTTTAAAAGCATTGATTGGCAGAATAGATGATTCTTTTGCGATTCCTATAATACCGGCGCCATTCTCCTCCGCGCTTATGATCCCGGCTATTGCGGTTGCGTGCGCTGCGTTGTTTATATAACCCGAATCATGTGAATCATCCACACTTCCGCTATTTTCTTTTTTATTATTCTTATTATCTTGTGCATATATATTTTTCTTTAAATCTTCATGCCCGGTATCCAGTTGAGTGTCGATTAAGGCGACAATCACACCATCTCCGGTAAGGCCTTCCAGTTCGACGTTTTGATATATTGCTTCCTCACCGGATATTTCCTTATATATATTTGAAGTTACACTGTCAATAAGGCTAAACTGAAAATCCGGTATAACATACTCAATTTCATTTTTTAGTTTGAATTCCTATATGATGGACTCAATTTCTGCCGGTGATATTGGTTTTGCTGTCTCAACCAAATATAAACCATCCATTGGCAATTCGCTATATACGGCATCATCACTTAATAATTTGATTATTTTCTTTATTACTGACTTATGGCTGGTTTTTACAATAAAACGGTCATAGGTATCCTCTTCTGCTACTCCAATATCTATGCTTTGCAGGAAACAATCCGCATCAACAAGCAATATTTCCTCATTTAACCTTTTGCCGGTTTCAATCAGTTTTATCTTGGTTTCAGCATGATTAACCTGTTTGCCGGATAGTGACAGACACTGTGCCAAAACTCCTGCTACATATGGAGCCGCCATGGATGTTCCTGAAAGAAAGCCATAATCCTGATTACCTAAAGTACTCATTATGTCTTTCCCCGGTGCATAGATGTCGACATGATTTCCGAAATTGGAAAACGCCGCCCGTTCTCCTTTATTATTTATGGCTCCAACAGATATTACATTATCAAGATCAAAAGACGCAGGATATAGAGGCTCGTCTGTACCATCATTGCCCGCCGCACATACAAAAATCATATTTGAATTCGCCATTGTTTCTTTTAGGGCAGGATTGTACGTATAGCTTCCAAAAGAGCAATTTATTATTGATACACCCATGCTTTCAGCATATTCAATGGCCTCTATCGCATCAGAGGTATAACCCGTCGATCCCTGAATGAATTTTAGAGGCAAAATGGTTACATCCGGAGCCACTCCTATTATTCCCAGGGTATTGTTATCCGCACCAATAATTCCGGCGATATGGGTTCCATGATTTTCATTATAAACAGCAGCAGATACGGTACAGTTGCCATTATAAAAATCCCATCCGTTTACATCATCGATATATCCGTTTTGATCATCATCTATCCCGTTATCAGGAATTTCATACGGGTTTATGTATATATTGGCGCGAAGGTCTTCATGCATAATGTCTATTCCTGTATCCAGTATCCCAACTATTAAGCCTTCTCCTTTTGTTGTATTCCATGCAGGTACAACATTAATATCAATTCCGGGAGTACCTTTAATGTCATTGATTGTCTGGCCGGAATTATATACCGCCCATTGAATAGTAATATATGGCTCATCTGGAAAATCCAATATTTCAAGCGGGTAGTTTGGCTGCGCGTATTCCACATTTGGAATTGAATTCAACTCCTCCAGAAGTCTATTAATATTGTCTGACACGTCAATTTCTAATACCTCAAATCTGTCTGTTTGACTTTTGATTTCAAGCTTGCTCAGGTTTAGTTTACTTTTGACATTATTACGAACTTCATCTTTTTTACTCTTTGAAGTACTACCTTTATATTTTATAATTATTTCTGTTTTCTCTTTTCCTTTGCTCTCAATATGTAAAACAGATTCAACATTTTCAATTCCAATCTCAGTTTGATTGTTTATCGCATTTGCAATTCTGTCATTAGTAAAAAATGAAGTACAGATTACAGCTATTAATAAGACGATACTAAATACCCTTTTAAACATAAACATAATATATATCCTCCCTACCTGTTAATAAAAACATTAAAACCACCATTAACATTTTTACTTATTCCACTGTATATTTTATTATGGTTTGTCCGCTTATTGATGGCTTAAGTTTGATAATATTCACTACTCCGGACCAGGATTGACCTGGTAGAATGGATTTGTTGTATGTAAACTTAATAATTCCCGGATCAATCTGAAGAATATTTATTCCCGTTTCATATATCAAGCCTGTTTCCAGTTCATTATGATAGGTAGAGCCGCATAAATCAACAACTTCACTTATTTCATTCGGGTTATATGTAATAGTAATTATACATTCGCTATTCTCTGTCAGGTTTTGAGCTTCAATGGCAAGATTGAATATTCGGTTAGTATTACAGTCAACTACAATCTCTGTAAATGGATCCGAAATACCAAATGCATATTCCGCATAAGCTGAATAATTCATCTCTCCATTACCAAGCTGACCATAATAATTATTGCCCCAGGTATATAAAGAACCATTATTATCAATTGATAATGAAAAACACCCCCCTGCTTTTATAAATGATGCTTCATTAATACCAACAACTTGAACGGGTGACGAACGGTTAATATTTGTGCCATCCCCCAATTGACCATAGTAATTATTTCCCCATGTCCATACTTTGCCATTATCTTTTATTGCTAAAGCATGATAATACCCTGAAGTAATTTTAACAATTTCGCATAATTTATTAACTCTGGCCATTGTTGTCCGGGTATTGGTTGTACCATTTCCCAACTGGCCTGCACAATTATATCCACAAGACCACACCGTTCCATCCTCTTTTAATGCAATAGTGTGATAGGCTCCTCCCGCCACTTCGGCTGCGTTATTTATTCCATTAACCTGAACCGGTAATTTTCTATATTCATATGTACCATCCCCAAGCTGTCCATAATTATTTCTTCCCCATGTCCATATTGTTCCGTCATCTTTTATAATAATTGAATGGTAAGCCCCTGCCGCAACAGATGTTACGCCTGTTAGCCCTGAAACTTGAACAGGGGTCTTTCTGGTTGTATTTGTACCATCGCCAAGCTGCCCATAGCTATTGCGTCCCCAGGCCCACACTGTTCCATCACTTTTTAAAGCTATGACATGATCAAAACCTCCGGCAATTGCAACTACTCCGGTTAATCCATTGACCGGTGCCGGAGTCAACCTGTTTTGGGTTGTTCCATCTCCTAATTGTCCATAATTATTATGTCCCCATGTCCATACTGTTCCGTTATCCTTTAATGCAATACCATAATTCCCTCCAGCTGAAACTGATATTATTCCGTCTAATCCACTAACCTGTATCGGCGTTGCACTGCATATCTCCGTTCCATCTCCTAATTGCCCGTAATAGTTTCCTCCGCATGTCCAGACAGTTCCATCATTTTTTCTTATTATTATATGATTATTTTCTCCTGCGACTTCAGCTATATCGGTTAATCTCTCGATTTCTCCGGGTATGTTCCATCGACATGCAATACCATTCCCTGTTTGTCCGTAAAAATTATCTCCCCAGGCCCATATAGTCCCATCATTTTTAAGTACAGAGTTGTGTACTTCTCCTGCTGAAATTGATGATATATCACTTAAACCGCTAACCTGAACCGGAATTTTCCGTTTAATTGTAGTACCATCCCCCAGTTGACCGCAGGAGTTATCTCCCCACGCATATACTGTACTGTCATTTTTTAATGCAAGAGTATGATAACCTCCGGCGGCAATTGAGGTTATATTATTTAAGCTGTTTACCTGAACCGGATATGTTCTATCTGTTGTCGTATCATCCCCAAGTTGACCATAATAATTATGCCCCCATGCCCACACTGTTCCATTATTATTTAATGCGATCGAATAGTATCCACCGGCCGCAATATCCAATATGTCACTTAAACCAATCACTTGCACCGGTGTTAGCCAACTGGTATTTGTACCGTCTCCAAGTTGACCATATACATTGTATCCCCAGGTCCATACCGTTCCGTCATTTTTCAGTGCAATCGTATGATAAAAACCGCTTTCAATAGCTGTTATTCCGCTTAACCCAGTTATTTGAACCGGTGTTGCCTTATCTACAGATGTTCCGTCACCTAATTGCCCATTGAAATTTAGCCCCCATGTCCACACTGTC
>CAZSVI010000026.1:0-34044 GCA_964610205.1 uncultured Oscillospiraceae bacterium | reverse complement strand
AAGATCCTTTAATATATTTTTAATCTCGTTAATCTTCCCCTTATTTTTTGAGGCAATAATTAGTTTATCCATAATTCTCCTGATTCTTCTGATGTCTGATTCTTAATATCTAATTCCTATACCCCGAAAGCAGAACGTTTTTCTGTATTGAAATCAGTTCCTTTATTCCCTTTTCGGCTATATCCAGCATATTATTCATTGACTCACGGGAGAATGGAGAAAGCTCTCCGGTTGCCTGAACTTCAATCAACTGCCCAATATCTGTCATAATTACATTCATATCCACCGTGGCATTTGAATCTTCTTCATAGCACAGATCAAGCATCTCCTGATTATTCACCTGGCCTACGCTGATCGCCGCGACAAAACTAAGAACAGGCATTTCGGAAATAATCCTTTTATCCACCAGATAGCTGCAGGCATCCATTAAAGCAATAAATCCTCCCGTAATAGACGCCGTCCGCGTACCGCCGTCAGCCTGAATCACATCGCAATCAATAACTATTGTGCGTTCACCTAAAATTTTAAAATCTACCACGGAACGAAGAGAACGCCCAATCAAACGCTGTATCTCATTTGCCCTGCCGTTTAATTTTAGCTTGCTGATATCACGTATATTTCTAACCTGGGTTGCGCGTGGAAGCATGCTGTATTCAGCTGTTATCCACCCCTCCCCCGTACCTTTTTTAAACAGGGGAACCTTATCGTCCACCGAAGCCGTACAAATTACCTTTGTATTACCAAATTCAACAAGGACAGAACCCTCGGCATGGCAAATATAATTCCTTGTAATAATTACTTTTCTAAGTTCTTCATTCTTTCTTCCATCCAAACGTGACATATTTTATTCCTTTCGTATCCCAATACGGTATATATTATAGACTGCTAATGATTCAGGGTTTTATACGTAAATTAACAGTAAAAGTTTACTTTTGTGAAACACGAATCAAAAGCCTTAATACCTATATTACCATAAATAAAGGCATAAAAAAATCAAAAGAATATATGATTTCTTCTGATTTTTTTATTAATAATTACAATAGAAGGAGCCGCTGTTTACTCCGAAACTATTTTTACTATGCTTTCAGCCAGGGATTCCGCGGCCTTTTGCCGGAATTCCTCGGTTTCGAGTTTTGCTTTGTCCGATTCGTTGGACATACAAGCGACTTCCACCAGAACCGCGGGCATTTTTGTGTTTTTAAGTACAACGAAGGTATTTGATTTAACGCCCAAATCCCTGGTACCGAGGTTTTTAAGCAAATCCTGCTGTATTATGGTCGCGTATCGCTTCCCTGAATAACTGCTCGGGTAATAAAATGTCATTGTTCCATTCATACTCTTATCAAAAAACGCGTTATTGTGTATACTGATAAAAACATCGGCGCCCCATCCGTTTGCCATTTCCGCACGCTCGTCAAGGCCAACGAATTTATCGGTCGTCCGGGTTAATTTTACCTGTATGCCCTTTGCTATTAAAATCTTTTCCAATCTTAAAGTAATGTCAAGGTTATACCATTTTTCATCCCTTCCGTATGTGGCGCCCGGATCATAACCGCCGTGTCCCGCGTCCAGAACAACCAGTTTTCCGCTTTTTGCGGGGGGATCAACCGGGGCCGGCACTGCGGGTATGGTTACATTTCCCGTTTGACCGCCGGAACTGCCATTAACAGCAAATATCTCTGCTTCATCGTTGCATTCGGTAAAACGTATCTGGAATTTAGTATCCTGGTTTTCCCTTTCCAGCATAAGATAGGAATTTTTTCCGGTAGTCAATGTTTGTATGGATTTTATAAGATGATCTCCAACCTGGAGTTTCCCGTTTCCGAGATCGATCAATCCGCCCGGCAGAATAAAGGTAAAGGCGTTGATCTTCAAATTATCTTCGGTTTCAATCAGGTTCATGTTCTGGTTTATTTTTTCACGGATACCGGAACCGGTAAGTTTTATCGACGCAACACCGTCATTGCTCTCGTATTGAACGTTTTTAATTCCGGAATCTTTTAAAGTAACCGTCAGACGGCTGCCGTCTTTTTTTACTTCCCAGTCGGGATTTGAGGGAGCTTCAAGAACGATCCTTGCCGTTGTTTTTTCAACCTGGCCTGTCCTTATTTTGCTGTATAACCTTCCCGGCGGAACCTCATATTCTTTTGAATCTATAACATTTACAGGCAAATCAATAACAATCCTGCAGGGGCTGCTCAGCCGGAATACATTATAATCCTCAAGGGCAATTGTATCTATAATTATCTTATCCGTTCCTAATACATAGGCAACCGTACCGGATCTGTCACCTTCTCCGCGGTTTGCAAGGTTTCCCGAGGAAGGAACAGGAGTTGGGGTTGGAGTTGGGGTTGGTGTCAATGCAGGTACGGCAGTCGGAGCCGGAGCCGGGGTTGGTGTCAATACAGGCACGACAGTGGGAGCCGGAGTCGGGGTTAGGGTCACGCCTGACTGAACCGGTGCCGGTACAGGAGCGAGTGTAGGAGTTGGCGCAGGCGTAGGTGCAGTAACAGGATTTTGCGCCGTCGTGCCATCACCCGAAAATGTAATCATGGTACCAATATTTCCGTTGGATGCAACGACATAGCTTAAGTCTTCTTTCCCTGAGATTCTGATATTTATTTCCTTTCTTGAAGTACTGTTAAAGGATATAATACCGTGCAAAAGCGTATTCCCGGGAAGGACTTCCGTTTTATAATCACTGTTATAAGGCATGCGTATTTGAAGCATTTTTTCTATTGTACGATATTCAATTGAATATTCACCTGTATTATTCCGGATCAGCTCGGGAAGATCCACACCATCCAACCATACAACGCAGTCGTTTCCTTCCATTGTATACCTCAGCGCTCCGTTTCCAACCGATTGGCTTTGTACCGGCATGGGCGTTACTAGCGGGCTTGACGGTACAGGTGTGGGTATCGGTGTAACTACCGGACTTGACGGTACAGGCGTTGGCGTCGGCGTTGGGGCTGGAGCTTCAGTTGGTTCAAGCTCAGGCGCCGGCGCCGGTGACGGCGTATTCGCTGGAATCGGTGTTGGACTTGGCGTTTGAGCAGGCTGTTCAGTCGTTGAGTTCTTTTCCGATTTATTTGAAAGTATGGACATCTGTATACCGCCTGATACAACGCTTACAGTATATTCGGGTTCATGATCCACTTCGGCCACGACATTGGCAATATGCTGACTGCTGTCGGCCTGAGCGAATCGTATTTGTTGTATGGAGCCGGCATAGACATTCATTTCTCCGGCTTTTTGAACATCGGCATTTTTAAACTGCACGCAAAGCCTGTAGTAGAGATTGCCCTCCATAGGTTTTAGTACAAAATGCCTGGAAATTTCTTTAGCGGATGTTTCAATAAAAATAATTTCCATGCCGTTATCCACATAATAGGATATTTTATTAACGGTACCCTGTACTGCAATATCTTTAATAACCGCGTCGCTCGCGCTTTTGTTGTTCCATTGTATTGTCAGGGTTTTGTTGTCGGGTTTTACAGCAACCGTATACCCGAAATACCCCGCGGTTTTCGAAAGAGGAACCATTGTATTTCCATTTATTGACGCAACAGGCAAAGACGCTTCAAGCTTAACTCCATTCTGATAAATAGACTGGCTTGTAAAGCTGAATTCCATTTTCTTTGAACCGGACAGGACATAGGCCATACCGCTTATATTGTCATAGCCTACAGTTAAGCCGAGATAATCCTGAAAAACCTCTCTCAGAGGAACATATGCAACGCCGGCCACAACAATGCACGGGGTTTCGGTCGGAATCCATAACCCGTTTAATTCCAGATTATATAATGTACCTGAATAGGATGTTTCATTTTTTCCGATTTTCACGGTAATATTCTGCGAAAATGCCGTATTTGATAAAATGACAAAAATAACTAAAATGAAAAAAGCAACGGATATGATCTTTTTCATGCAAAATCCCCCACATTGTCTTATCTTTCGTAAAGCAGAGCGTACAAATACGGATAAATTTTTCCCGCCTGCTTTACCATTATACAACAATTCATTTAATATTTCGACATTTTCAGGTAAAAATCCAAGAAAAAAATGATAATTTAATGGAAATGTAACAACATAAACTCTTTGTGCCGGTTGAACGAAGAAGTGAATTTTTTCTTAATAGCGGCCAGGCTTAAAATTCATATTCGGGTTTTTTCCTGTGATCCGATTCCTGATAGGAAAAAATGCATCCGCAGTATTTCTGAAGATAATAACCCCTGTTGTAGGCCTCATTTTTTCCTTCCCGGTAGAATGGTCTGAAATCCTTATAAAAGAACGGTATATCGTATTTTGCCGATGCTGCCTCCCCTAATGCGCGAATTCTTTCGTGATCCTGCCAGGGGCTTATCAGAAGGGTTGTGGTGAATGCGTCCATTCCTTTTTCCTTCGCGGTTTTTGCAATTTGTTTCGTTCTTAACGCATAGCAAACACCGCAGCGTTTTTCTTTTTCCCCGTGAAGAGATTTCTTCCAGTATTCCTGCATCATTTCGTCATCATATATAACAGGGAATTCATTATCACCCGATAAGGCTTCAACCGACATGCGGCGGGCATCGAATTCCTGTATTGGATGTATGTTAGGATTATAATAATACCCTGTAACTTTATAACCATCTTTTTGGGGTATGCTTTTTAAAACTCCCATGGCACAGGGAGCACAGCATATATGAAGCATAATATTCATGATTTTTCCTCTATTGTCTTATTCCTTAATTTGTCTTCATCCTTTTCCATATACACACTTGTGGAGGGGAAAGCAACCTCGACTCCAAGTTCATCCATAATATGCATCAGTTTAAGATTTACATCCTCTTTTACTTCAAGAAATTTCTGCCAGTTTGTTGTTTTAGTGAAGAAATAGAAAAACAATTCATACGCACTGGGCCCATAATTGTCGAAATAAACAAATATGGTCTGGGGGTGAATTTCAGAATGATTGGCCAGCATTTCGCGGATTTTTTGAAGCAGGGATTCCATCTGCACGCATGTAGTACTATATTTTACGCCAAGGTTGAAACTTATCCTGCGTTTGCCCATTCTTGACCAGTTTGTTATTGGCGCCTTGACCAGAGTGGAATTGGGCACTGTTACAAGGGCCTGGGCAAAGGTCCTGACTTTTGTGCTTCTAAAACCTATATCCTCCACGGTTCCTTCAATGTTGGGAGTAAGGATCCAATCACCCACGGCAAAAGGCTTATCCATCATAATGGTAAGACCTCCGAAAAAATTCGCAAGTGTTTCCTGTGCCGCAAGGGCAAAGGCCAGGCCTCCAAGACCGAGACCTGCAAGAATCGCTCCAAGGTCGTACCGCCACTCTTTTGAAATGACACTGATGGCAACCACTACTACAATAACCTTTATGCCTTTATTTATATAAGGAATGATCATATCATCCAGAGTTGTTTCGGTTTTTCTGACAACATTTTCAAAAACCTTCGCGAGAATTCCCGCCGCACGGTAAACAGACCAGAAAACTGAAAAAATAAGCATCGTACGGATTATATGTCCGGTGAAGGAATCATCGGTGACTTGAAACTGAAGGATTTTAAGTGCCATCAGCAAACCGAACGCAACCACCAGGAGTCTCGCCGGCGGATCAATGGCATCCACCAATTGATCGTCCAGATTTGTTTTGGTTTTGCTTGTAAGTTTCTTCAGAAGCATAACAAGCAAATTCACAAAAACCTTGCGTATGGCGAAGGTGAAAATCAGAATAACTCCCGCGATAATCAGTCTCCATAATTCAACTTGTAGAAACGTTTGGGAGAATACTTCGGTAAACTGTTCCCATAATGATTTTAGTTCATTCATAATAATACCACCCTAGAATTAAAAATTATACCGGCTCATTTATAAATTGAGTAAAGTTTTTATGTATCCGAGCAAAGCCAGTATCCTTAAAGCGTTATAACAGAGATGGCGGACATTTTGGTCCCTCGTTATTTTGAAATCATTTTTAAAAGATCCCTGTGCTCCCTGCATCCCAGTATTTTTTCAGGGTCGCCCGTATCAATGTTAGCGCCGAACAGTCCTCTTTTATGCTTTGTTTCAGTTATACGCCTGACAGATTCGTTTATACGCTCTGTGGAAATAACCCCGTCCTGATGAGCCTTTTTTATTCCTGAAAACGCTGCTTCAAGATCCTTGGGCATTAAAAGCACATCAGCTCCGGCAAATATTGCTTTTACAGCAGCTTCCGCAGATGTATAATGATTGGTAATCGCTCCCATGTTCAGCGCGTCTGTTATAATCAGTCCGCCAAACCTAAGCTCATTTCTGAGTATGCCTGTTAGAATCTCCGGTTTTAAGGTTGCGGGGAGATTATCCCCGGGAATTTCGGGAGTTAAAATATGTGCTGTCATAACAGCATCGGCTCCGGCGTTTATTCCTTCGATAAAGGGAAGAAGCTCCGTATTAAGAAGCCTTTCCTTTGTATGATTTACAACAGCGGTTCCGTAATGGGAGTCGTTTTCCGTATCCCCGTGTCCGGGAAAATGCTTTAAAACCGCCGAAACAGGCTTTGTCTGAATACCTGTAACAGCCGCGGATACCATTTTTCCAACCAAATCGGCATCACTGCCGTAGGCTCTCACTCCAATAACAGTGTTATTCGGATTGGTATTGACATCGGCGACCGGGGCAAAATTCATATTGAACCCTAATGATGATATTTCAGAGGCAATAGCTTTCGCCACCTGCTCTGCAAGCGCCGGATCCCCCTGTTTGCCGATTACGGCGTTATTCGGAAAAACAGTGGCATGCATTTCAGAACTTTTTGTTATACGGCTGACTAAACCGCCCTCTTCATCTACCGCGACAAACAGCGGAATACGGGATTCTTCCTGCATATCCTGAATCAGCGCTGAAGTTTGCGTAATGGTTTTTATATTTTCAGCAAAGAGTATAATCCCGCCGGGTTTATACTTTTTCATAATGCTTTTAATACTGTCATTTGCGGCGAGTATCGAGTTTCCCTGCTCATCCTGGTTTAACGACACTATAAAAAGCTGTCCGATTTTTTCATCAAGGGTCATTCCATCAAGTATTTCCTTAACCGGATCGGGTACAGGCGTCGCCACAGTTTCGGTAACATTTTTCTCCGCTATATCGGTTCCGGGAACCTCCGCGTTATTCCCGCTATTTGCTTTACATGACGTTAATGTAAGTATAAGTGCCATAAAAACCGGGATAGTCTTTTTCATACTGTTTCTTATTACTCTTTCTTTAGAATTTCAATTATTCCGCATAGTTCATTGACATCTACGAAAGTGTCCTTACACGGGCCGTTGGGCCTTTTATTAAGTATACCATAAACAGGAAGGTTTGTCACATCCATAAGACCCGAGGATAAATCTCTTTCACAGGCTACGGCAATAACAAATTCGGGTTGTATATCATGAATTAATTTCCTTGCCGAGGTTCCTCCTGTGGCAATCTGAGTATTGATACCATAACGGCTTACCCTCTCCTTTATGTCGCCGATATTGCAGGAAGAACACTGATGACATTCACTCAGGCCCTCAACCAGCCGGTAACGGCATTTTGAATTCTGCAGGCAATGCGGTAGAATGACCAGAATTTTTTCAGGCGAAACTTTTCTTTCCTGAGACAAAACATATTCATTGTTGGCTTTTATATAAATATGACGAATTTCATCCTTCTTGTAATGAAAAAAATTACTGATTCCCAAAAGAAAAGGTATAAAAACCTTAAATGCGATCGTTGTTGGTATATTGAGATTTTTCTGATTTTTATTACCTGCCGAACCCGTCCTGCCCGAAACACCAAGAATGCTTTTAACTTTCAAAAAACCTGCAAGTATAAGAACAAATATTATAAACAGAAAAAAAGAAACCAAAAAGAAAACAGCACGGAAAACTCTGTCGCTGAAAAAAACCGCGGCAACAGACAGAATTGAAGTAAAAGCCAAAATACCCGCTATTACTATAAAAGATAATTTTATAAAATACTTATTCCGATCCAAAACAATCCCCCACACAAACAGCATGACCACAGATGTATTGCTCCACGGTTAAACGCCTTGCATTGTCGCACTGCACTTGGGACACAAGAATAATCCCTTTTCCCGTTTGAACTTCAAAACCCTCTTTGGAAACATCCAGAACGCTTCCCGCACATTTTTCGGTTTTCTTATCGAAATCAATAATTGCGGATGTCCAAATACGTATACGTTCGTTTTTGAAAAATGAGTACGCTCCCGGCCATGGGTTTGTTCCACGGATAAGATTGTGGATTTCCCACGCCGAAGCACTCCAGTTAATCAATCCGGTATCCCGTGTAATCCTGGGCGCGTAACAGGTATCGCATTCTATCTGCGGAACAGGTGTAATAGTTCCTGATTCAAGCCCTTTTACAGTACTTAGAAGTGTTTGTGCGCCAAGTAAAGACATCTTTACGTAAAGTTGTCCCGCTGTAATATCATTATCAATATCAATTTCGCTTTTCATGAGCATATCGCCTGCATCCAGCTTAAGGACTGTCAGCATGGTAGTAATTCCGGTTTTTTTCTCGCCGTTTATAATGGCCCATTGTATTGGAGCAGCTCCCCTGTATTTAGGAAGAAGTGAACCGTGAACATTAACCGTTCCCATTCCGGGAATTCCAAGAACATCTTCTGTCAGAAACTGTCCGAACGCACAGGTAATAAAAAGATCGGGCTCCAGTAATTTTAATTTCTCCACTGAATCTTTTCCGCCTATTTTTACAGGCTGCATCACCGGAATTTTGTTTTTTAAAGCATATTCCTTAACGGGCGGACAGGCTATCCTGTGTCCCCTGCCCTTGGGTTTGTCGGGCTGTGTGACAGCCATTATAATGTTATAGTTATTTTTTACCAGTATATCAAGACTTGGGACGGCAAACTCCGGTGTTCCCATAAAAACGATACGCATGCTCTATCCTTTCGAAATGTATTTATCAGTTCACTTGCCATGGTCCTCTTCGTTCAATAATAACGAGGAACCAAGATGGCCCCCCGCCACGCCTCTATGGCGGGTACTGATTACTTTAATCAACTAAATATCAGGCCTTATCCTTATCCCTATCCTTAACCTTATCCAATTCTACATATCTTATAACCTTATCTGTAAACAAAATTCCATCCAGGTGATCAATCTCATGGCAAAAAGCACGAGCAAGCATTCCGGTTCCCTCTATTGTATACTTTTCACCTTTTCTGTTCAAGGCTTCCACCGTTACACGATCAGGTCTTTTCACCTCACCCCATATACCCGGAATGCTAAGGCATCCTTCCGCCTGAATCTGCTCGCCGGATTCATTAAGTTTTTTTGGGTTTATAAGCACTACGGGCCCATCACCTACGTCAATTACACATATTCGTTTTAATATACCGACCTGTGGTGCGGCAAGACCGGCCCCATCAGCCCCATACATGGTTTCGAGCATATCATCGACCAGTTGTAAAATCTTCTTGTTAATCTCCTCAACCGGTTTGGTGACTTTTCTAAGTACCTCGTCCCCTTCTTTCCTTATTTCCCTTTTAGCCATATTTTACAATACCTCCGTGCACAAATAAAAACAATAAAATATATGTAAAATTATATCATACTAACCGGATTTATATCCACCGATACGCTCCAATCTTTTTTCCTGTTGGCGCCATAACTATCGTAAACCCATTCGAGAACCTTTCCCAGGGTATTGACGGAAGGGTGCTTAAGGAGAATACGCCACCTGTATTGGTTCTTTAATTTTGAGACAGGAGACGGGGCCGGATCGGACAGCAGGATACCCGCATTTAATTCATGCCTGTTTATTATATCCCTGTGTATTATATTTGCATACGACCGAACCAGTTCCTTATTTTTACCGGATATCTGTATCATTCCGAACTGACAGAACGGTGGAAGCTGCAATTCCTGCCTTAAGCTGATCTCCTGTTCGAAAAATCTTTTATAGTCCTGACGGATGGCCGATTGTATACTGAATTCGTCCTGATTGTATGTTTGAAGTACAACCCTTCCTTTTTTTCCTGCTCTTCCCGCTCTTCCCGCTGCCTGTGTTATCAATTGAAAGGTTCTTTCGGTAGCTCTGTAGTCTCCGCTTCCGAGCAGACTGTCAGCCGATAATATTCCAACCAGTGTGACATCCGGAAAATCATGTCCTTTCGCAACCATCTGCGTACCCACCAAAACATCAATTTTTCTGTCCCTGAAGGCATCCAATACTTTCTGATGTCCCAGTTTGCCTCCGGTAGTATCAAAATCCATACGGATAACAGAAAAACCCGGTTCAATAACTGACACCGCTTCTTCCGCCTTTTGAGTTCCCAAACCAAGCGCATCCAGCTTGTCACTTTTGCATGCCGGGCAATTTGGAGGCATTATTGTTGTATAACTGCAATAATGGCAGACCAGGCGTTTTTCTGTCTGATGCCAGGTTAATGATATGCTGCAGTACGGACATATGGCAATAAACCCGCATTCTTTACATAATATGAAGTTTGAATGCCCCCTTCGGTTGATGAAAAGGATTGACTGCTCATTGGCTGCTTTGTTTTTCCGCAATTCATCGACCAATATGTCACTGAATTCATTTCTAAGCCCCGTTTCTTTTTTACCGCGCATATTCACCATAATTATTTCAGGAAGCGCTTGATTGTTTGTTCGTTGAAGCATTTCAATCAAAAAAATTTTACCGTTTTTTGCCCTCCAGTAATTTTCAACCGATGGGGTTGCGGAACCATATAAAACCAATCCTTTGTGATAACGGCAGCGTGCAACCGCAATAGTTCTTGCATCATATTTTGGTGTCCTGTCCGATTTATATGAGGTTTCATGTTCCTCATCAATAATAATAACGCCAATGTCCGAAAGTGGTGCAAAAATCGCAGATCTGGCTCCAACTACTACCTGAATATCTCCATTTTTAATTTTATTCCATTGATCAAAACGCTCACCCATTGAGAGGCGACTATGCAAAACCGCTACACGTTCTCCAAACCTTCCCTTGAACAGCCTTACGGTTTGAGGCGTCAGGCCTATTTCCGGAACCATCATTACAGCTCCTTTTCCTTCTTCAAGAACCCTGGCAATTACCTGCATGTAAACCTCTGTTTTTCCGCTGCCGGTGACTCCGTGCAGCATTACTTCCCGGCATGTGCCGGATTCCATCAGGGTAAATATTTTTTCAATAGCTTCTTTCTGGCAGTCTGTAGGAGTCAACGGTTCGGTTTTTTGAACGTTTACTTCCTCTATAGGATTTCTGTCTACAGTCTCTTCAATAAACGCTAAAAAACCTTTCTTCTGCATATTTTTCAAGGTTGCCATGGAATATCCCAGAATACTCAACTCATAAACGGGAATTTCCCCTTCCTCGTAAAGCATTTCCATAATGCGCATATATTTCAGGTTCCTGATTTTATTACTATCGACTATTTCCTGAAATTCCTCTTCCTCCATGACAGGACATGCAAGCTTCACCGTTTTGGTTCTGGCCTTAATCTGAAAATGATTAATGATCTGAACGACATGACTTGCTTCAAGCTTTTTCAAAAGCTTCAAAACAGGTTTTTTATAGATCTGCTGAAGCTTGTCAACGGGTAATTTACCGCCATGATCTTTTAAGATTTGAATAAGGATATCTGTATCCTGTTGTCCTGACGCATCATACTTTCCCGGATTGAGCGCCGCCTCGTGGCGGTATAAAAGCCCTAAACCCGTAGGCAGCATACACCGGATGGCAAGATCATAAGTGCATATGTATCTTTTTTTCATATATTTGCTTAATTGTATTAATTCCTGCGTTAAAACAGGGGACTCGTCAATGATTTGATAAACATCCTTCAATCGTGTGAATTCAGTTGAATCCTTTACGTCCATTACGAACGCTTCCCTAAAACGCTCTCCTCGGCCAAACGGAACAATAACACGTATTCCGGGCTGAATAAATGTACGGATGTTTTCGGGAACCTTATAATCATAGAATTTGTCGTATTCTCTTGTACTATTCTGTATAACAACCGAAACGAACAATACGTTACACCCCGTTCTGATTTTACAAATTAATTCTTCCTAAAGCCAAAAAACATTCATAAAGTAAAATAATCTTAACTTATTTTACATGAATGCCGGAGTAAATGAAAGAAGTATTAAAATTAAACAATGATTTCCTTAATTACAATTTCATTTAACTTCGATTGGTATAGCTGTATTTTTAATCGATAAAGTAGCCGAAATTATCCTTACTCCTTTTGGTGTAATTTTATATCTGAAGATATATTTCCTGTAAAAACTTAAATTCTGTCGCTGAAAGTTTGGAACCCTTCTTTGTTAATCAGGAGTTGCAAGCAATAATTATATATACTGGATACCAGATATGTCTTTTTCATATTCCTATCAATCAAAAACAAGTGTTATTAGGAACGAAATTTGTTTTTATACCTCTACTTGTAATTCCGTTTTTTGGTTCTTCATATTTAGTTAGAATAGTAGCTGAGGAAAAAGTACGCAAACAGTTTCAAATATTAATTGGTTCTGGTATAAACCCACAAATTATTGCATTGGTAAAATATGTAATTACCATAGTATTGTCATATTTTCAATGTCATCCTGAGCTCCGGCGGAGGATCTTTTCCACAAGGATTCTTCACTGCGTTCAGAATGACATATTCAGAGTCAGCACGCGTACTCTTTATGAACATAATCGGGAATATCTTTTATATTACCGCTTAAGGAAAACACAAACCGGATATTGAATTTGTCGCTGAGTTCTTTTACCTTCTCGAAGAAAACTCTATATTCCGGGTTTTTCCCTGCGACTATATCAAGCCTATCCACATATAAAGCCACAGTATCATAATTTGAAGCTACTAAACCGCTGATAAACCCGAAAAATGAACACAGACTATCAATTGGATAGTCTGTTACGTTAACAAACCGTATTTCGTGCCGCAAATCGGTAATCAACTCATTACTGGTATCTATAAAAACAATATCACCTTTGCAGTCACTAATCATCCGATGCACATCTTCAATTAAATACTTCGTTTTTCCAACACCTCTGGTTCCGAATATAACCTTTATCATGGGTATCTTTCCTTTCTATGCTTCATCTTCTTCCTTATGGATATTGTTGTTCTCTTTACTCATTTCCATTTTTGAAATGGACACTTCGTATGCGATACGCTCTTCCACCGTCCCGTCGGAAAATTTTTTCTGATACTGACGGCTTTGAATTCTGCCCCACACCTTAATATTGTCTCCTATTTCAAAATGGCTTGCGAAGCGTGCGTTTCTTCCCCAGGCAATACAGGGTATGTAATCGGACTTATTATAAGCACGGTTAACCGCAAGAAGAATGTCGGCAATTTCACGTCCAAACGGGGTTGTTCTATATATAGGCCTTTTACATATGAAACCGTTCAGAAAAACACTGTTTGGAACTTTTACCTCATCAATTGTGTCCGTAATGACAATATCCCGGGCAAATACCGTTAACAAAAGCTTATGGCTGCTTTCAGTGCTATAGTTATTGTAGCTCCTGAACTGCCCTTCAACTAATATCGTTTTTCCCTCAAGAAATTCATCAAGCGGCATCAGCCTTTCAGAAAACATTACCGGAATTAAATCATATGTATTGCTGAGCCTTGATACCTCAACCATTACCAGATAAAAACCTTCACCGTATATTTCGTGGCTGAACTCCGGTTTTGATGCAATCTTTCCAGACAAACTGGTACAATTATTTTCCATAAAATTGCCGGACATGGATAAACACCACTCCTCTCTGTCTTTCGTATCTAATTCAATTCATCTCATGTTATGCTTATTCCGATTATTATCTTTTTAGAAGTTTTCTTTCTATTTTTTATACCATCTATGTTCAAACAACATAATGTCAGATAATTCTATTATATCGGTAGAAACATCGTAATGCAACGGTTTTTAAACTTTTCTGGCGAAATATTGAAAAACGCCTCGATTTATATTCTTTCAGACAAAACAGTGTCCTGCTTCTATTGCCTTTCATTAACCTTATTCAGATCAACCCCGTGCAATACGGCAAAAGAGGCAGCCGCAAGTATGCTATAGGGATCATCCTCCATATTCTCAAGATCCACAACAAATTCCTGTGGTTCAACGGCTTTTCCATTAGCTGATACTATACCTTTACGGATACAACACAAATACTTTCCGCTGAAGGAAGGTTCTCCCGTACTGGAGGTTGTAACATTTGAATCCGAATTAAAGCCGTAACATAACAGTCTATATTTCTCTTCATCGGAAAAATTCGAAGGTTTAATTAGATCACTGTTTAAAATAAGTATCATTTGGTTCATGGAATTCTTTGAAATCTTTCGGATTTTTGATGAAATAATTTTCCATTGCGCGTAATCACTAACAATCAATGTATCAAAATGTAATGCCTGAAATGCTCCTTCGAAATCTGTTGCTTTAATCCTGACTAAAAGAATTTCTGTTTCAATCTGTGCAAGTGCATCCCAGTAATCCCGCCATATTTTTCGATTTTTAAAACGGTTTCCATATTCAATAACACTCATTTTTTTATTTTCAGCCCTTAGCAAATACTTCATTGTCTCAACCGTTTTCTGCGTATAATCGTTTTCCACAATTCCCGTAATATGCATTTTTTTCTCCCCCGGATTATTCATAAATCGATGACCTTATCATCTGCATTATTTCTCCGAGCTATTCAATCCCTGGTCCGATAGTTCATTTTATTTGTTTTCTGACAAAATTAATGGTATAATTTGTTTGTGGTTACCTTATTACAGCTGGCTGTTAATAACTTAATAGTTATATGAAGAGAATTATTTTTTTAAATCCGCAACGAGTTACGGTTTATCATGGCAACTCCGTTCATGGGCTTAATTTTAGTAAGGAGAGGATTATATTGATTATTAATTGTATAAAAACCATAGAGAACTTGAAAGCCGCTTTCGCAGGAGAATCCATGGCCGGAAACAGGTATACCTTTTGCTCGAATCTTGCCTTCACCGGAAATAAAAAAGAGAATGAAGAGCGTTGGCTTGTTCATAATAATAAAAATAAAACCGTATTTACAAAAGAAAAACCGATAGTTTGGGTTTGCGGAAAATGCGGACATATCCATGTAGGTATATCAGCTCCTATCGTATGCCCTGTCTGCAGACACTCTGAAGGATACTCTGAAGTTAAAACTGTAAACTATTATTAAATAGCATACATTTCAAATCTTCGGAAAACAGCGCAAAAAATTTTTCCGTTTTTGTCTCAGGCAATTTCGGTAATTTCAGTTTCATCATCTTCCGGAGGCTGTAACAATGGAATTACATCCTCTGAATTTTCAGCATACAGCCACTTCTCGGTGTCAGCCTCATTTATTATAACAGGCATACGGTTATGGATTGCCTGCATCTTTTTGTTTGCTCCGGTAGTGAGAATAGTAAAGGCCGGGTATAGTATATCTCCTTTTGTACTGTCTTTGAAAAACCAATACATCCCGGCCATATAAAACAGGTTGTTTTTAATGGTTATCAGATGTTTTATTTTTCTGCTTTTATCCGGTTTGCCGTCTTCCTTTTTCCATTCATAAAAGCCGGCAGCCGGGATCATGCACCTTCTTTTCCTGAATGGAGCCCTAAACATTGTCTTACCGGGAGCAGTTTCACTTCTGGCATTGATTATAAGGCTGCCGCCTTTCCATGAAGGGAATCCCCATTTAACTGCGTGGTATTCCCTGCTCTCTTTCCCCGGAGTAATAATCGGAACGGTATCTCCGGGATAAATTTCACCGTATTTTTTCAGCAAATGCTGCTCCACCTCGGAAACAAGCTTTGCAAATTCATCCATTTCCTTTTCAGGTACATAAAAACGGCCGCACATAACTCTCCCTCCCCCTGCTTCCCTATATATAGGTGTCTCCCTGCTTTTTGATTTCTTCTTTTTTCTCCAGATCTAAAAGTACTATTGACACTATTTTAACCATATCCTCCGTTGTTCTTGCAAAACCGAGTATACGGGCTGCGGCTAACGGTATTTCATGATGCTGCATACCGAAATTGTTTTTTATTACTGCTTTTACTGCAAGGGCAATTTCTTCCGGTGTCACATACTCCATCTTTTTGCTGGCGGATGGTAAATCGTTTCTGTAGCGGAGTTTTATGTCCAGCCCCTTCCCATACAGGAAACTACCCCTCTCTTCCAGTATACCCCTTCTAAGGTTGCTGCTTATAGCTGCCTCGAAAGCATTCTGTATTCTGCTGCCTGCCCGGCCAAGGCCTGTCAGCCCAAGAACTCTGCGGATCAATTCATCTTTATGAACAGGATTTTCCACTTTGATGATGTCAAAGAGCAGGCGGCTTAAGAAAGCCGGCTGGTAAATAAGTTCATCGTTTATTTCCCTGCCCCGATACATAATATATGGCTCTACTGATATATTATTGTCTTCATTGTTTTCCGTAAATATATCCTCCCGTTCAATTGTTATTGACACAGGTTTTTGCTTATCAGTTTCATTAACAGAAGCATCTCCATTAAGCAGCTTGTCCATATATTGCTCCAGCTTCGACAACTCAGTGTTCGGGCTTCTGAACCAGTCGGTACTCCAGATTCTATAAATATTCCATCCTTTTCTTTCCAGTGCGGCCTGCCGCAGGCGATCTCTGTCTTTTGCCGACCGTGCGCTGTGATATGCCGCTCCGTCACATTCAATTCCCAACAGGTATCTTCCCGGATCATCCGGATGAATGATAGCAAGATCAATGTAAAAATCCGAACAACCAACCTGTTTGTGAACGGTATAGCCTTTTTGCGTAAGCGTTTCATATATCTGTTGTTCAAACTCCGAGTCCGCTTCCCGGTCCGTTTCCCTTGAGGACGCAATAAACCCTTTTTCCGCGAAGGTAAGGTATGTTTTCAAGCATGTGACACCACGGGATGATGTACGGCTTAAATCAATATCATCGCCGGTAATGCTTGAAAATACCTCACATTTCTGACGGGCCCGTGTGATCAGGACATTAAGCCTTCTTTCTCCGCCATCCCTGTTCAAGGGGCCGAAACTCATGGTTAGGGCGCCGTCTTTATCCCTGCCGTAGCCGATGCTGATAAAAATAATATCCCGTTCGTCTCCCTGCACATTTTCAAGGTTCTTTACAAAGAAGGGTTCCTCGCTGTGTGCCTGAAAGAAGCCTTCCACCGATGAATCAAGCCTTCTTAATATTTCAAGCTCGTCAATTATTGCCTGCATCTGTTGAATGCTGAACGCGGCAACACCAAGTGTCAGTTCCGGGTTCTCCTTCGCGTGGCGCATAACCCTACCGGCGACATATTGTGCTTCTTTGCGGTTTGTTTGTGTATTTCCCCGGTCATAAACCGTATCCTTCAAGTGATGGAACAAAAGCCCCATATCTTCACAATTTGTCACGCAAGATGGGAACACCACCAGCCTGTTTTTATAAAATTCCTTATTGGAAACGGTAATCAGTGATTCATGACGGCTGCGGTAATGCCAGCGAAGCATGCGCTGCGGAGAGTTTTGAGCCAGAAACAGCCCGAGAATGCTTTCAACATCACCCACATATTCATCGTCTTCTGTTTCCTCAACAGCACCGATGGTTTTATCAAAGAAATTCGTGGGTGGCATCTGCTGGCTGTCCCCCACGACAACTGCCTGCCCGGAACGCATCAGTGCCCCAAATGCTTCTACCGGCCTCACCTGGCTTGCTTCATCAAAAATAGCAATATCAAAGCTGAGTTGACCGGGTTCTATAAAGTTGGCAATGGATAACGGACTCATCATCATTACCGGTTTTAATACCTGAATGACAAATCCGGCTTTTGTCATCAATTTCCGTATGGGCATATGCCTTGTTTTTTTCTGGAATTCACGGAGCAGAACCCCCATTTGTCCCTGCTGACCCTGCCCCGGCTTCGGCTTGTTCTTCCAGTGCTCATATAGCAGCCGGATTATATTATGATTCATTAATGATTTATCCAGTTCAATAAACCTTGCAATTTTCTGTTGATGCTGTGCGCTGTCAAAACGCGTCAGGTCGGGGCGTTCCTGAAAAGCTCTGGTTAAAAGGGCTTGACAACGTTCGTTTTCAAACATGTCAGATAGGAACTCCCCTGCCGATTTCCAGACTTCCGACAGTTCTACAATTTCATTTAAGCCCATTGCTGAGAGTTCATCAGCGTATTGGTTGAATGCGGCTATATCAAAAACCGACTCTATTCCGTACTGCCATTTTTCAACTTTCCCAAGAATAACTGAAAAATCATCGGACTGTGTGTTTATGCCTGAATCTATTTTCATTCCGGTCTCTTTATTAAACTCCTCGGAACACTTAAGAAATTGATTCAGGGTGTCTTTCAGTGCCGGAAGCAGCCTGATTGCCTCTTTCAGGCGGGGATCATCCGATATTACCGAACTTATTTCATTAATAAATTCATTTCCGCAAACTCCCTGATGCATGCGGAGGATAAAGTCGGCTGCCTTTTTTGCAAATACCCAGTCCGTATTCCAGTAGCCTTTAAAATGGGCTGTAAAAAGTTCCTGACACATAAGGGACATGGCTTCGATGTACTGCCTGATACGGTTGAATTCAAGCACATCATCCAGAATGGCCAATTTTTTGCTGTCCGCCGTCTTTTGCGGAGTCTTGAGAAAACCTTCAATAAATTTTGAAGCTTTTTTATATTCCGAAGATAAAAATTTAAATAGCTTTCCCTGGTTTGCCGCAAGAACCTGGCGTATCTGAAGTACATTCTCACCATACAGTTCATCCATTATTATACTCCGGTTTGCGGAGAAAATCTCTTTTATTCTTATTCCATCCTGAATCATACCTGTAATTAACCGGGCTTCAGTAACCCAACGCTGATCCGGAATATTGAATCCTTCGGTATCCGGTTTATTCACACATGTTTCCAGAGTGTTTACTGCTTTTTCCGCATCTGAGATTTGTGATGCCTGGAAATTAAGGCATGCGTTCATCTCATCCAGGACAAAAAGAAGGTTTTCAAAGCTTGACTGCAATTGATTTACCCTTTCAAGGATGATCTCCTTTTTTGCCGGGAGTATAATCTTAAGAGTACAACCATAATATGGATGGCTTTTGGGAGGACCCATTTTTTGCAGGTGGTTCTGAAGTTCTTTTATCTTTAAAGCTCTGTTTTCATACTCAATATCATTCAGATTTTCTATTTCACGTATTTGCAGCCGAGGAAGCTGCAGCCCCGTCATTTGTATCTTGTTCCTCAGGTTTATGAGCTTGCCGTAAATGCGGATGGGTGTGAGGCCTGATGGCGGCACCGGTTCATTCATTGATTCACAGTACAAGGTCAGTTCGTCACGAAGCTTAACATATTCATTGAACCGGTTTTCCATATCATTTATTTTTGGATTTCCAAGTTCCATGGTCTTTTGAAGCTCGGACAAAAGATTCTTTTTATTTGCCTTCTGGCTGTGAAGCTCCAGACAGACATCTCCAAGCCCGGCATTTGCAAGACGACGTTTTACAACTTCCAGCGCGGCCAGCTTCTCGGATACAAACAAAACCTTTTTCCCCCGGGCAACGGATTCAGCGATGACATTTGTAATCGTCTGGGACTTGCCTGTGCCGGGAGGTCCTTGAATGACCATATTACGGCCGTTGTTTATATCCAGTATCGCGACAGTCTGGGAACTGTCCGCATCCATTATATGATATGTATCCTTCGGCAAAAGATAGGGATCGATATAGGAGTTTTCGCCGATAGGGCTGTTATCTTCCTTAAATCCATCCTCAAGAAGGGATTTCAGAATTTCGTTGTTGAAGTATTGGGACTGGGTTGGCCATCGGGTTGAATCCAGATCAAGATACATCAGATATTTGCCGAATGAAAAAAAACCCAGAACAATCTCATCCTCGCCGACTCTCCAATGCGGCCGGCTTGCGACAGCTTCCCGGACATGCCGGAAATACGCTGAAATATCCGGCTCTTCAACCTCAAAATCCAGTTTTATGTGGAAGTCGGACAGAAGCTTCGCTGCCAGGGACACATTAAGTTGAATATCTTCCTCTGAATATGTTAACAGGAAACGTTCCCTTGCGTTTGACCGTGACAGGGTAACAGGAACCAGAATCAATGGGGCCCGGTATTGTTTCTCCCCTGCCCCATCCTCTTCCCATATAAGCATTCCCAGTGCAAGAAACAGCGTATTAACACCGCGTTCTTCAATGAATGTCTTTGCTGTTAAATGTGTATTCAGAAGCCTGTCCTGCAAATCTTTTTCGCTGTAACGGGTCTGAAGCTTAAGATCGCTGTATGTTTTGTTTATTAGCTCCAGATGCTCCGGCGTTTCATCCTCCGGATTTTCTATCAGGCTTTCCTCACTGAGAAAGGCCATCGTCTTCCCATCTTCAACAAGAAGCTTGTATAATTCATAAGTTTTCTCATCTGTAATTTCGAGTCCCTTTTTTTTCAGAGTTCTGTAATTTAAAAGCGGGTTTCTCAGCGTCAAGTCCAGCAATTCACGCCTGGCCAGATCGATCTTTTCCTGAAGCCCCATAGCTTTTACCTCCCAAAGAGCAGGGGGACGGTTCTTTCGCTTCCCTCTTCCTGTTCTCTATATTTATTATTATTCAGAATCATAAGCATTGCAAGCTTTATACTTAATTTCCTCCGATTAATTTTAACAGTATATATAGGTTGAACTAAGTTTTTATGTCATTCTGAGCGAAGCGAAGAATCCGTCCCCCTGCTTCCTCAGTGGGTGCCGCCTGTGCGGTAATCGTCACTGGAGCGTTTGTTTGTGTCGTAGAAAACGATGTCTCCGTCCTGAAGCTCAAAGGAGGCTCCGTTACTGTCGGTTTTATTATATGAAAACCCTTCCCTTTCAAACATATTGCAGCAGGGCGCAGCCCAATAGCTAAGGACGGGATTGTTGAAATAACCGTCTTTTACGGTTTCGATTCTGAAATTGACGATAATATATCCGTCCTTCAGCCAGAAGCTTTCCTTTCCGGTGAGACCGTTATGCGTTCTTCCGTATTCAGGAACGTCAAAACCCGGTAATACGGCGAAAAGGTCGTTGGGAAGATGATATTCGCCATACCATTTCTGCATCGAGGTTAACGCCGTATTCACATCCACTCCTTGAGAAAGCATATCTTTTGGACCAATGAAGGTTCTCTGGTTCAAGGAAAGCTTAATTCTGTCAAACCATCCGATATCTGCGTTCCGGTTCATTAACAAATTACTGCTGATTCCAAGTATTCCCGCCGTATCAGTAATTTCTTCCGGTGGAACATTCCGGTAAATATCCCCGAGTTTCATTGTTTGCTTGTTGCTTCGGTTCCTTGCATCCTCCGGATCGATCTTAACAAAATAGTTCATATTCCCGCCAAAGTCGTCGTGATACCACAGGTCTGCTTTTTGTCTTTCCGTACCGTCTTTTTTTACATAATAGAATTCGGGTATAATGTTTATATGATCGTCATCGTCTGAATAATCGCCAATGGTTTGTAGCTCGAAACGGAAGGTGTACCCGGTTTTCAATACCCCCCGGTTTTTGTAGAAGACATGGCTTCCTTCCATAAGAGGAAGGGTAAATAACGGTGGGATTCCGCGTTCTGTCCCGTCCTCATCCTTGGTACCGACATAGTAATAGTTACCGGTATGCTCCGAAGAATCTTCTCCGGCCCTGAATACATCCCACCATAATGTGTCCGCCACATCGGTTATTTTAAACCCGTATATCCTCCCGATAACTCTTACGGGAACCGTGGATATTGCCGCATAGTTTTGATTATCCATATTCGCAAGCCTCTCGGTTTTTAAGGTTCCGGAAGGCGCATTTACGGCAAGCTCCCTGAATTCCACCTCATAATCCCCTTCCGGAACCCATTCGGGAACAACTATATCCATCTGATCATAAGATTTATCAAGGGGAATGGAATACCATACGTTCTTTGGTACGAAGCTTGCAGGCTCCGTTATGGTCATATACACATCAAATGGAAACTTCACCTGTCTTTCTTTTATATATTTCCTGCAGTCCATGGTTTTAGAAGCAGCGTTGTTATACCCCGGAATATCAAGATGTTTTCCCTCCGTTAACAACTGAAAACCGGAAGGTCTTCCCAGAATCACCGACGCACGGGTTGTATCCGGATTTAATTCCTGATTGTTCTGTAAATCGTTTAAAACTCCCGAAATACATACTACCGGGGTATGCACTGTTACGGGGTTTATGGATTCTAAAAGATGTATAATTGTTGTATCATGTGTTTCACCAAAGCTTTCCGGGAGACGGACATAATTTACCATACCGCTGCTGTTATGCCTTCCGTTCGATACCTGATCCGGAATGGTAAGGTTTTTAATATAATAAGCATCTTTGCCGCACAGGAAGGCTTCAGGAATCTGTCCGGGATCTTCCGCCGTCCCTGAAACGGATACTGATCCATTCAATATGTTTTTACCATTGAAGACAAGCGTGTCGTTTTTTACATGGTACATAGATACTGAAGCTTCAGCTATACTTTGATACCCTGTTATTGCGGGCAAGGATGGCTTTGAATTCCCCCCATCGATGGAGCCTTTACCAAGATCAACAACATAAGCGTTGATAGATGAATCATATTTAAGATTTCCGTTTGTTTTCGCGTCATAAAAGGGATTATTAAGGACATGTATTGATATATCGGGTTCAGCGGATAATTGTATTACCGGTTTTGATATCCCTTCAGGCATTATAACTGCACTTCCATCGGGCAGCACTTCATTGTTGATGGTCGCCGTATCGGGCATAAATACTTCCAAATGGTCAAGCGTCCAATAGGAATATTCTCTGTTTATTGTGTATGGCTCGGAATAGACCACCCGGGTTTCGGTTCTGTCAACCCAATTTGGTTCCCATACTTTATGACCGGGACAATAATCATATAATCCGTCATTATCGGTGTCAACGCATCCTGTGTAAGGATGACCGGGGCAACTGTCGTTTATTCCGTCCCCATCCGTATCTGTACAATAGGTTCCGTGGCCGTGATAGAGTATTCCCGAACCGCAGTATTCTGTTTTATAGCGGCCCATATCCTCCCTCCAGGAAAGCGTGTAGGTTTTCCTGACACGAACGGTTTCGCTTTCTGCGCATGTATGGTTTTTAAATGCGCTGTCATATAGATATTCCTTTGTCTTTAGGTTTATATACAGACTCTCCCGGACAGGAATACCTTGGCTTACATCAAACTGCTCATTTCCCCTATCATCCGCTTTGATGACACATAACCCGCCGGAATCCATTGAGTTATGGTTATGTGTTTCTTCATTTTCTGCTGTATCCGTCGTACCTGACGCCGGTGTTGGTGTCGGTTCTCCAGCCGGGGTCGGAACCGGTGATGGTGATACGGTTGGTGTAACAACTGCGTCTCCCTTAGCATAATAGTCAATGCGGATTGGATACCAGAAGCGGATGGAAACCGCTCCGGCATTGGCAAATGTGCCGTAACCTATCTGAAGCTCTTCACTGTTTTCAATCTTCTCGGGGTTTGAATTGGTGGTAATCAGAAAACCGGGGGCAAATCTACCTTGGATATTTATTATATCCTCATATTCTATCAGGTATCTGTCACCATAATACGGATCCGGGGAATATCCGTCGCCGGCTCTTGTACCGGCTTGTGAACCGCTGTGGTAATACAGGGAATAGCCCAGACTGCCAAATCCGGTCTGGATAAGCGGGATTTTATACGGATAATGAAAATCCAGTCTGTCCTGCAATAACTCGTTTAAGCAGGACAACCGGGGCAAAGCGCGGATTATTAATTCTGTATCGGTTAGTAAATATTCGGGTTTTTCCGGCAGATGAGAGGGGAGACCTTCAGGTAAAGGTTCATAATTAAAAAAATTATAAGGAACAATTACATTTGAATAAGTTCTGACAGTACCTTTATCCATACTTATTACCGGTATTATTGTTTTTCCGTACTTTATAGCATCAATTACCTCCTGTGGATGCTCTATTTTATACTCCAATACAAAACCATTTTCATATATTTTCTGTAATAAAAAATTCGGATCTGCCCAATTAAAGCCGTCTGCTTCGTGATCATAAATTCTTATTTTATGTATACCATTATCATTTCTTGTTGTTGCTTCCCAATATCCACCGGAAAAATGCCAAAATTCAATTAATTTATAACCGCCTCTTGTTGTAATAAACTCACCTATATCCTCATTTGGTAAATCTAAAATAATCTCATTAAATGATTCTGCATGAATCGGTTTTATGCTTAGCAAATTGATTAACAAAAAAAATATAATCCAAATAGGTATAAGTCTTTTTACCATTTAAAAAACCCCCTAGGATCAAATGTCTCAACAGTCGAATGTCCCCCTAATGAATCATATCTGCTGTACCTGTTATCAGTAAAAGAAATAAACAATCTGCCACCGCATACTTCAACTGTACTTTTTATTTCGCACACCAGAACAAGAGCAATTATATTCTCTTTATTTGTATATAGTGATCTATCAAAGGTATTTCCGCCTACAGGCAGCTTTTGTTCAGGAGAGGACCCGCCTTTTGTATATAAATTCGCACCCGCAAGACCCCTGTCATCAGGTTTGTCAAGACTGTTTAAGATTGCTATATCCCAATCAAATCCTTCCGGCAGTTCAGGTATATACCCCCTTACTCTGGCCTTTCCGTCGTGCTCATAGAATTTCAGGTGTTCAAGGACGACATATACAAATTCCTCTGCCTTTAATATCCTCATGGCGCCGTTGGGGGCTGCATCCGTTTCAGGATCAAACCTTATTCCTTCAACTTCCACCACACCATTTCCCAGTTCTTTTTTAGCGGGGCGGTTAAGCTCATCCACCGGAATCGGTGTCGGACTGGGGTTAGGTATAACCGGCAATATCGCCTGTTTCCTTGCTGAAGGATCAATTAATCTACGTATTACAGCAACAGCCTCGGCTCGTGTCAGGATATTATCGGCCTTAAACTCTCCGTCAGGAAAACCGGTAAAGATACCTGTATCATAGCATTTTATTATATTGGATTTTTTTGAGTGCGGAATGGTGTTATAGTCTTTTATCAGAGTGCTTATTGCCAGAGGATCTCTGAATTCATAGTTATTAAAACTCTCCATTGCTCTTCCTGTTATCTGAGCCATGTCTCCTCTTGTTATTGGCCTTTTATATCCGTAATAAGAATCTTCTGGCCTTCGTTGCCTGTGAAAAACGTCATCTAATGTTACATACCCTTCCTCAATAGCCTTCTCAATATATGTTGACGCCCAATACTCCCTCCCGTTTTCCGCCTTGTGTTCCATTGCTGTAACTACAAGCTTTATGAACATATCCGCTGTTAATGTGTCTCCGGGCCTGAATGTACCGTCAGGATAACCGGAAAAGATTTGCCTTGAATCCTTCAATATGTACTGTAAGTCTCCATTGTACCATGCATCCGTCGGAACATCAGCAAACTGAACCTTTTCCTCCGCGCCTGATACCGCAAGGCCGGTAATCAGTATTGTCAGAACAATCAATTTTGAAATCAGTTTTCTTAAACGCTTCATTTTCCATTCCCTCCGCATCGTGTAAATTAAGTTTTAACTGTAAAAAAGGCTATTTTCCATTCACATAATATATTAAGCAGTATGGCAATCTATATAAACTAAATATTGATACTGTCATCCTGAGTGTTAGCGTTCCTTTAATACATTCAAGGAAGCGAAAGAACTGTCTCTGCTTCCTCAGGGGGTGCAGAGGGGGCAGGGGAATGCTCCTTTTAGAGCGCATTCTTCGCGGGTGTCGTATACTTTATCCTTCTCGGACAATTCGGCGCATTGCTCACGGTGGTAATACAAAAGACCGTTTTGAGCTTCCTGGATAAAATATTTGCTTTTCCTTACTATTCTGGCGGCTCCCAGGGCAAAATTATTATAGTATTCTCCATTAAGACCTGTTGGCAAGCCCTGGAAGAATGCCAGAAAACCCACATCCTCAATATTTTTATACCAGTCGGCATCGGATATGGATGGAGGACTGAAGCAGTAGGTAATACCAAAGTGAACCGCATATGCGTTATGAAGATTTATTGCTTCGGTAATGTCTATCTTTAAGGCTTCAACAATCGTTCTTTTGCGTACTTGCTCGAATATTTCGGTATCCTGTATGATATCCTCCCCTATGACAGGTTCAAGTTCCTTCCGCATGCCGACCGTAAATTCATTTGAAACCGAATTATAAACCGTAACCTTCTGATCAAGGGTAAAAATATATACATAACCGTCTCTTTCATATGTATATGTTTTTTTGGGTTTCCACACCATTTTTTGTTCTTTTTCTCCGCTGATGTTCAAATACTCTTCCATTGAGCAGACGTAATATCCGTCATAATCTATCAGTGCAATAACGGGAACAAAAACCGCAAATCTGTTTCTTTCGGCTTCATTGTTTAAAACATTGAAGTTTGTGAAAAGGGAAGTATGGAACGCCTCAATGGCTTTTTCTCGGGAAATTGTCACTTTTCCGCCGTCTCCGCGAATTATCATCGCGTTTGATGCATCCTCAACAGCCGCATCAAGATAACGGTTTACAACAATATTTCGGAAAGCTGAATTTTGCAGATTATCCGACTGAATCCGAAGGATTAAAACAAAAGGAGATATAATCATTATAAAGATTAGTACAAAATCAGTAAGTTTCATCCCGAACCATTCCCCCGTAATTCACAATAATCCTTTTCGCCGGTACAGATATCATATAAAGAAACTCCTGTACTTTTGCCGCTGTTGTTTTGTTCCTGTTGGTGACCCGTACCGAAAAATAGTCACCCTTCGAGAAAAAATAGTACCTGTCTTCCGAAGCAGGCGCTGCCACAGGAAACAGCACTTCCATGATATCTTCCGTGTATACGGTTATCCGGCTAACTTTGTAGTTATGCTGAAATGACGTAATGTCGACAGGATCAATATAATATGGATCAACCTTTCCATGCCTGTGTTCCATGTATATGTCATAGTTGTTTCCCGTTGCCGATAAAGCCTGTGCAAACTGAAGATACATCAATGGCGTAACATAGCCCAGGTTTCTCACCGAATCCACAAATTCCGCAGTTTCATTTAAAACGAAAACCCTTGTTATATCATCCTTCCGTGTTAACATATTTTCCACAGGGAAAATATACAGCAGAAAAACCGCAATGATTAAAGCTATTATTTTACTGAGTGTCTCCGACAATACTCACACCTTCTTACTGTTTCCGGTACAGTATGTAACAAACTTCTCCTGAAGGACTGAATATATATTCCACCGAATACAAAGCTTCACTGTCAACCAGGCTGTAATCAAATGTATGAAAATTATTGACATCAGCATCTCCGTATACAAAAACAGTATCGATGCAAATATCCGTTTCAAGGCCGCTCCGGATTGAACCGACAATATCCGCACCGGTTACTGTTTTTGCGCTGTCATAAAACTTTGATTGATATACTGCGCCTTTGTCAGTTTTAATCCGGTTTACAAGGCCAATTGCTCCTGAGCTTCCCCTGTACAGTATAAAAAACAGGGTTACCGCTCCCAGCATAAAAAGTACAGCGGAAATATAGGATATTGTTTTAGTAATATTTTCATCCATCAGCTTCACCTTTTTCAGTTCAAAACTTGATGTCCATCCCTATTTCTGTTCAAAACTAATGGCTACAATCGTGCCATTTTCATCCCTGATGATTTCTCCCAGAAATACTCCATTTGGATTGATATATTCGTTATGCGCTTCATCCATTGTGTTTGAGATGGCGTTGTTTGATTCCGCTCCAATCGTTCCTGCGCCTCCGGATACTGAAACATTGTATATATACCATGTGCCCGATGGATTTTTCTTTGTGACGACCTTTATACCGATGTACTCATTCTTGAATTTTCTCAGTATATTTACCACTTCGTTTCCGCCGACTTTCATTCCGTCGTACATGGTATACTGAGACTCCTCCATTTCCACATTCATTTTGTCCATTTTGCCGATTGCGCTCTGTACCGTATTCTGACCCGATCTCATCAACAAAAATCCAATGGAAATCACAATAAGTGTAATAACTACACCCGCGCCTATAAGGATTGCCTTTAACGAATTCTCCATAATATAAATCTCCCTTTCTATAAATAAGTTTAATTTGTTTTGTTTCACTGCTTCCAACAAAGACAAACAAATATGAAAGCCCTGTCACAGTGTTCCATAACCTTCAACAAACAGACTAAAAGGCTTTATTTATTTCTTCATAAAACCCCGAAAGCTGGGCCGCGCTGACCAGAATAAACGGAATCAGAAGGTACAGAAATACAGCGGCGCCCATTGGGATAAACGCAATAAATTTTCCCCACATTCCCTTTTTATTCACAAGGATTTCATTATCCTGCTTTCTCTTTTCCTGGTAATACTCTCTCTCTGTCTTCAATTCATCAAAGGCATGCTCAATAGTAATCTTGTCGGCAGCGGACTGAAGGTTTTCAACAATTCTTGCAAAAGGTGTGTAGGGCTCATCCTGTGCCAGTTGTTCCAATGCTTGCCGGTCACCATTTTCATAATTGTTGATGCACCTGGAAATGGAGCTTTTGAAAATGTCGGCAAACTGTTCCATCCAGTTCAAGATATCTTCCACATGTATCCGTTCAATGTGCATCAGCATAAGAATAATGGTATGGAACTGCATCACTTCATCCTCCATATTCATTTTTAAAATACGTTCACGAAAAAGCAGCATCCACCATGGCAGATAAAACGAAACAGCCGAAACAAAGAAGGCTGTCAGCAATTCCCACCATTTATAATTGTGACTGTTATAAACCATCAGCTTGTCTAAAATTCTTTTTGCCGCAATGCCTGACTGTTTGGAATCTGTATACTCCCCATTGTTCCGCAATGCTTCGTCAAGCTCCCGAAAGGTAATGTGTTTTCCGCTGAAGTGTAAAATATACTTTCTGTCACTTTCAATAATGCGCATTTCGGCCGGCGCGTCAATATTTCGGTCATATTCGGCAAGTGAAAGGCCTGGGGATGAATACAACAGGTTATTCCTGACAATGATATGGATGTTTATAAATATGCCTGTTACGAATAGGAAGGCCAGTATCGCGAATAAAACCTGCTTAACATAAAACTGGTTAACACTGGTTTTTGCTCCCGTTCTTTTCAGAAGCCTGTCATATTTCAGTGCTTTCTTGTGGTTTTTTTCTATTAATCCCTCTATAAAATTCCTGATGAAAGATATTTTTAACAAAAATGTGTTTATGGTATTTTCGGCTGGCGCGTATTCGGTGTTGCTCTGAAGCCTTGTGATTAACTGGTAGGAGCCGAAAACCAGAATAAACAGTATAATTACGGATAAGAAGCCGTAAGCGCCTTCATAATATTCCTTAAGCTCGGGTATATTGGTTATAGCCCAGTTTTCCAATGGCTTCAGCGTAAAAACAGGAAAAACCGCAATGGCGGAAAGACTCTGAAACAAATAACCCAGTTTTTCACGGCGTAAAAGCTCCAGGTTGATTTCCTGCTTCAGATAATTCAGGTTGTTAAGGTAAACTGACTTACCCTCCGCAAGTTTATCTCCGAATCGCTGTACAAGATAGCACATTGCGACAAAGGTTTTCATATATTTATTCGGTACGGTTTCATTGTACTGTTCAACGCATTCATCCACATTGCTCGCCGTCAAAACTTCATACATACGGTTGGCATGCAGGGATACTTCGTATCCGCATTCTCCAATGCTGTCATAAATAGCTTCATCAATCATTCCATGCTCATGATAGTGATGCCGTACATTCCCCAGGAAAACCTCAAATTGCCGGAGCAGCTTATTGTCAATTCTGTCAACAAGCATGCGGATAATCTGGTTATGGAGCATATAAACGGTCATAACCGATATTACCGTAAAGTACGTATTGCGGCTGAAAAATAAAAGGAATAAAAGTATCAATATGGTGCTCCCCAGAGATATCAAGGTAAAGCGCATGGTTTTTCTGCATATTGTCCATTCATCGGACAAATCTATCATTTCAATTCTTCGTCTTATTTTTCCCATGTACTTTTTTAACGGAGCAAATTTAACCGAAATTTTGAAAGCGTTATATAAAAAGTCGTTTCCTGCCTTGAGTTCAACCTTCAGTCCCTTTTTTTTACGTAACTCAAGAAGCATAAAGTACGCCAGCCCGGCAAATACGACAGCTATCAGGAGTCCAAACAGTAAAATATGAATTATGTTGTTAATATTCATGAAGCTTCTCCTCCCTGAAAACAACGGTTAAGATAAGCATCAAACTCCGCTTGTTCCTCATTCGTTAAATTTTGCCGGATTGCCTTTATCTGCGTTTGGCTGGGCATGGCTACCCCTTTATATGTTCCATTTTCATAAATAACAATGTCCTTCGTTTCAAATATCTTCCGATCGGTCATACGGATAAAAAATTCGCGGATAACCGGAAAGAATTCCGCCATTCCATTTTCTTCACCATTTTTCGGCATATCGGGATAATCCGTATTCTCTGAAGGTACTATTTCCGTAATTCTTTCAATATACCGATGCCCTGAAATATCCTTGGACAGATGTATGTCAAAATTCACTATATCGGCAACCTGCTGTTCGGCAATCTTTTCGTTGCTGAAGGCTCCGGTTTGCAAAAGATTATTCCGAAGGGATTTGACCAGGTTTTCAGTGGTTTTCGCGTGATGGGTAAACAGGGTAAAAAGGCTGGCCACCTGCGCCATTTGAAGCATCCATGAACTGACAGGCGCGGTTGCCACTTCACCTAATATGTTTACGGTACCGTCGGTTTTTTTCTGCAAATCCAGTCCCTCCTGCCCGGAGATAGTTGTTGTTTCACGAAAGGTTAAAATATTGCGCCCGGGATATATTTTCCTGAGGTGAAGCTCAAAGGCCATTTCCTGAATACGCAGTGTAAACGCCGGATTTATATATTTTATTATGGCCATCAGTAATGTGGTTTTTCCTGTTCCCTGAGAACCGGTAACGGCGGTAATACGACATCCCTTAATGAGCCATTTTATAAAACCTATTGGAATTTCATATCCCTTGTCGGTAATCAGCTCTTCCGGCTCGGCTTTTTCTATACTGTCAAATTTTCTGACAAAAAAAGCCCATGATTCGGCAAAGGGCGGTCTGACCACAACAACACGGCTTCCGTCCTTCATTTCGTTAACCTTGTAGCCATTACTCTCACTGAGCTGGCCCGGGTAATTATACCGGTAAATATTTTTGCAAACCCGGATCAGTTCATTCTCAGAACCAAAGCCCAGAAAGGACATATGGATCGTTTTACCCTTAAAGAATATCCACACCGAATCGAAGCTTGAAGGAAGCGAGGCCGCGATGGAGATACTTATGGACAGATCAATTTCCTCATGAAATGTGGAAGGTATTCCTGAAACACCGCCGGATACGCCGTCTATCCGCATATCACGGATCTCATCAATAACACCGTAGCCTTTATACAACTGGTAGATCCTTTGGGTTATAATATTGAGTTTATCTTCGAAGCGGTTGAATATGCAGTGTTTTTTGATAAATATCCTTTCAATGTCCGAATTTTCAATTAAATATGATATTCCATCCCCGGACTGTTTAGGCTCAGCCAGGTTATTCTCAATAATAAGGGTTTCCAGAGCCCTGTAACCGTGTTCCTTTTTATAATGATACAGCAGAATTTCAAACTTATCCTGCACCGTCAGCTCCCTGGGATTGTCGAAATTGATAATCCTGTTGATATTACTTTCATCAATGTGATAGGACTTCACCAGAATATCCTTTATAAAATCCTTGATATAGTTTTTTGCGTTAACATCACCATATGTACAGGTTTTTAATGCCTTACGCAGCTGATTTTTGTTATGTATGCGCTTTTGAAATTCTTCCCTGGTTATGTTCATTTCATAAAGGTTGGTTTTTAGAATGTCATTAAAAGCCTCCTTTACGAAAAGAAGCATTGTCTCAATGAAAAACCTGTTCTCATCCGGCTGGAAGGAACGGGGATTCGGACGGTTATGCTTTATATACAGCACAAGTAATATTAAAAAAACCGTTAATGTAAGTATTAATAGAAATTCATTCATACTTCTGTTCCCTGCTTATACCTTTTTTTGTACCGTATCAACTCCAAGCCTCTGAAGTATTGTTTCCGCGGTTTCCCTTACATTGCTTATAAAAGGGTAATGCACATCATCATTAACGGCCTGAAGGTTTTTCAGAAAAAAGTCTATGCTCCTGCTTTCCGAACAGGCATCCGCATATCCGATGTCATAGGGGATAATCTGAATATTTGCCATGTTGAATCTTCTGCGGATTGCTTTGAGGTTAAACTTTGAATTTGGATCATATTTCCCAAGCAGTATCAATACTTTTTCCGCCATTTCTGCGTAAAGGGATAAAAAATCCTCTAGAATATGGATATTCTGTATTAGATTTACCACAATCAAATCGGACTTGTCCAGAATTCTCATGGTCAGATCGTTCCTGCCAACCGCTGTATCTATAAAAATGAGATCATAGAACTGATTGGCGGACTGAAGTATAGGGTCTATAACATCCTTAATGTTACTGAAATACATATCCCTGTTCGTATTACGGGTTCCGATCAGAAGATCCAGCCTGTTTTTCATAATGGTTGTGGTGTAACTGGAAATTTCATTCTTCTCAAGCCTGTTAAATTTGATTACACGGCTGAGAGCGTCAATTCCCGTATCCGATAAATCGGTCAATTCGTGGCGGATATACTTTTTTTCAATGAACGCTGATTCAAGAGTGCTTTTATCAAAGTGATTATGCGTTACAAGAACCCGTATCCGATACTCCAACGCTGTTAAAACCGCTGCCGCTGTCATATTGTATGTTGTACCTGTCTGATGAAAATTGCTCCAGAATGAAACCTGCAAATCATCAGCCTCCCCGCATAGCTTTTTTGAGTGCTTTCAAAGTATCCTTCCTGCTTTTTCCGAACAATTCGGTTATACACTCCAAAAGCATGTTTTTTATACCGTCAGGTAATTTTTTAAATCTGAATATATCATCATATTGGCTTTTCAACCGTTCAGCATACTCGATTTCATTAATGGGGAACTCATATGCGGCAATAAGGTTTGTGGTCTGTTCCAATTGCAGGATTGAATCAATATACCGGGGGCGGATTTTGCCTGATACAGTGTCACGAAGTATACGTATGGAATCGGGATTACTTGTTATCCGTGAAAGACAAACAGACAATGGTATTGTATGATGCCTTTGTACATCGGTTATAACAAAAAGAGCCTTCAATTTTTCCATATCCGAAAATGCTTCATGATTTACGCCGAAATCAATTAGAATAACCGTAAAATCCGTTACAGGAAGGTCACTCAATGCGGTTGATCCGCATTTCAGGAACACTTCGACTCCCCTGTAATCAACCCTGTCAACCGTATATATCCCGACGGGAACCGAATAACGCATTTCCTGTTCATAAGACCTGTCAATTATGGCAACCCTTTCTCCCAAAATATGGAGAACCCGTGACAGATAAAGAATGATATCTGTTTTACAGAACCCTAAAAATCCAATACTTAATATGGCCTCAGGCATTTCTAACTCCCTTCGGTATACTTTTCATCCGTCTTTTCATCAGCGGCATCCGTTTCTATTTGTTTTATAAACTCATTTGTTCTGGATATCTCAGTGGAAACACCTGATGAAACCCTTGCTCCATCTTCGGCCGTAATGGAATCAAGACGGCTTTCCAGGATATTACGGGCCTCCCTTGCCAGGGTATCACTCGCGGTTTTAAGTATGTTAGGATCCTTTTTCATTAAGTCCATTACATCGATATTGGCAGGATAAAAGGGTACGGCATGCTCCTGCATTTGCGGCTGTACATAGGTGGTAACATAGATTTTTGTTCCCGGATACAGGTATGCGTCAATAATCGCGCTGCTGATATTATGTATTTCAGTTTCATCAAGCCAAAGGCATATAATATTTTCGGCCCGGTTCAGTCT
>CAZSVI010000025.1:0-34340 GCA_964610205.1 uncultured Oscillospiraceae bacterium | reverse complement strand
CTCAATTCACTTGTGCTATATATGTTGTACTAAAAATTTAGTACAACATATATAGTAAGCTGTTGGGAGGTTTTTAACATGAGAAAGAATATTTTTGTACTTATAATACTTATTGTTTCACTTTCATCCAATGGGTGTGCTAAATTATACGAACAAGAAAATTCCGCCGTAAATGATCACACATATGAAAACGGAAGCGGTCAGGAAAGTAATCGCGGTGAAGATGAAAAAGAGGTACACATAATACGTGCCGACGGAGAGAAAAACAATGGATTGATTATGGCAAACAATAAATTCTCCTGGAATATTTTTAAAAAGATTAATGAGGAGGATTTGAAAAAAGAAGTATTTATATCCCCATTATCCATTTCCACCATGTTGACTATGGCTTTGAACGGCGCCGGAAGCACAACGAAAGAAGAAATGGAAAAAGCGCTGAATTACGAGGAAATGTCACTTGAGGAGATAAATCGGGGATATGCCTGGCTTATTAACAGAATTCAGAATATTGATCCGAAGGTAACAATAGAAATGGCTGATTCCATCTGGGCAAGGGATGGCTTTCAAATACTTCCGGACTATATTGAACGAAACCGGAGTTTTCTTTCGGCCGAAGTATGCTCATTGAATTTTGACCTTCCTGAGGCGGCGGATACAATAAACAATTGGATATCGCAAAAAACCCATAATCTGATCCCTAAAATGATTAATTCCCCGATTCATCCGGATGTCATGATGTACCTGATCAATGCCATTTATTTTAAAGGGGAATGGACTACCGCCTTTAAGGCAAAAAACACATCGGAGCGGGAGTTTCATGCTCTTGACGGTAAAACCGATATGGTTTCAATGATGATGCGCAGCGGTAAAATCGAATACTATAAGAATAATGAATATAAGGCAGTCAGCCTTCCATACGGTGATGAAAATACCGCAATGGTGGTAATATTGCCCGATCAGGATATCAATCAGTTCATAGATCGGATGAATAATGATAAGTGGGAAGAACTGCTGGACGGGCTTAAGCCTGTTCAGAATTTAAATCTGCAGCTTCCGAAGTTTAAACTGGAATATGGTATTAAGGAACTAAAGGGCGCTTTAAGCGCTCTGGGAATAAGGGAAGCTTTTTCCGATAAAGCCGACTTCACGGGAATCGCGGAAAATCTTTATATAAATAAAATACTTCATAAAGCGGTTGTCGATGTTAATGAGGAAGGTACTGAAGCTGCGGCTGTTACCGTCGGCGAAATATCGACTACATCTTTTACTGAACCAGCTGCATTTATTGCAGATCGCCCATTTCTTTTCATAATTACCGACCGGCAGGAAGGGAACATACTGTTTATGGGCAAGAAGATTTATGGAGACAGATGAATTTTAAAAAAAGTCAGAACCTCTTTGCAGAAGGCTTCATAACTTTCATAGTGTAATCCGTGTCCGCAATTTTTAACGGAGATACACTCCGAGTTGCTCAGATACCGGTGCAGGAGCTTTGAATTAATATCAGGAATGATTTTATCCTGATCTCCATATAAAATAAGGACGGGGATATTTATATCTTTCATTCCTTCCTTGTATTGGGATAAATAATTTATATCAAGCCCTGAAAGATTAATGTTGGATTGCATTATTGAAAACATAGCCTCCAGGTTCCCCGGTGTATTAATATATTGATACGCACGATCGTTCAATTCGGAAGTTATAAGTTCTTTTTTGTGAATGCTTTTCCGGGAAGAGGATTCCACCATCCACTGCGGAACCTTTTTAACAAGCCGGGGAATGAACCGGAATGTGCCAAGACGTATGGAAAACGGTATTTTTTCGAAAACACTGTTTACCAGGACCAGGCGTTCCACCAGGTTGGGAGTCTGTATGACCAGGTTAAGGCATATAGCCCCGCCTAAGGAATGGCCCGCAAGATATATTTTCCCCGAAGAAAAGGAAATAATAAAATCCCTTAGAAAGCCGGAAAGTTGATTAATGGTATATGAAATTTCAGGTTTGTCACTCAATCCGTGCCCCGGTAAATCTAAAGCAATAACACGGTAATATTCAGAGAGGATTTCCACGACCGAGTTCCATTCTTCCAGAAATCCTGCAATTCCGTGAACAAGAAAAAGCAGTGGGCCTTTGCCCGCTTCCCTGTAACGGATGGAACAACCGTTTACCGTAGTGTATTGATCCATGCTGTTTCGCATATACTCTATCCGCCTTTCCCGGATATATTCTATCATACATATGCGGCTTAATAAATAAACCTGTTATGCCGGTTGAAATACAAACAGAACTGTCCTATTATTATATATTCTAAAACAATTCTGCTTTAGCTTTCATATTTATTTCACAGATGTAATGTGTTTGTCTTAGTGTTATTGATTTTTAATTTAAACTTAAAAAGCAATTTTGCATATACATGGTAAAATGATAATATATATGTTGTACTAAAAGCGCGTTGTACACAAAACGCGTAAGGAAGGCGCTTTAGCGCGAAATTCGCGCAAGCGCTCATTGGAAGGGTTGACGTATTCAAGTTTTATCGATATGAAACGGGAACTTTTTCAGGAATTTTTAGTCTATATAAGCTGAACCAAACAACTGACATAAGACTGCCATCCTGAGCGTTAGCGAAGGCTCCTGCTCATCTCCCGGGTAAGGATTCTTCGCTTCGCTCAGAATGACATAAAAACTTAGTTCAATGTACATATTCTGAACAATGGCACAAAGGATAAGATTGATAAGCGGAGGGCTTACATATGAACATTAAAAGAGCAGTATCAGGAATTCTGACAGGTCTTATTATAATATCCGGAACAATTACAGGGGTTCTGGCCGAAGAACCGATAACTCCTGTAATTCCGGCAAATCCGGTGATTTACCGGACAAGCGAAAGTAAAATCATTACCTCGGGGGTAACGCAGGAAACTATTACACGTTATACCGGACTGGGATGGCAGAAAATATATGTTCTCAAAGCCGATCTCAACGACTCGAATGTACATATTGATACTTTAGTTAACAGGGACACAATCCAAAAACCGCTTTCCACAACAGATCACATGAAAGAATGGGGCGCTATAGCAGGTATAAACGCAAGTTTTTTTCTTGCTTCAGAGCAGGCGGGCTTACAAAACCCAATCGGCCCAATGGTTCAATCTCATAACATCAAATCAGCGGAAACAGCCTTTAACAGGGATAATGACAATATGGCGACATTCGGTATTGATGATTCTGACAGTTCTGTTTTCGGATACTGGAAAACGGATATTAGATTGTATGCTCCAAACGGGGAGTATATCAGTGCAACACGATACAATAAACCATATTACGGATATGAAGAATTTACAGTTATTGACCGGAAGTGGCGGACCACTACCATTGGAACCCGTGACGGATATTATCCGGATATTACGGAAATGATTGTAGAAGGCGGAGTGGTGAAAGAAATAAGGCAGAGCATGACCGCAACAGATATCCCGGTAAATGGATATGTGGTAATTACAAGAGGTAAAAACACAAATCAGCTTTTGAATAATTTTGAAGTCGGAGATACTATAATATTTGATATCACTACATCTCCGGACTGGACAAATATGAAAATGGCTGTCAGCGGCGGAGGTATGCTTGTTGCAGACGGTGTTGTTCCTGAATCATTCACACATATCGCTGCAGGAAGACATCCGAGAACAGCAATAGGCAGTACCGAGGACGGAAAGACTCTTTTCATGGTAACCGTGGATGGAAGACAATCCCACAGTATCGGGATGACAATGGAAGAACTGGCTGCCTTCATGCTGGAAATAGGATGCTACCAGGCAATTAACATGGACGGCGGCGGTTCGGCAACAATGGCTGCCAGGGAACCCGGAACTGAAAGCATTACGGTACAGAACAGCCCCAGCGACGGAGTTCAAAGAAGGATTCCCAATGCCGTAGGGGTGTTCTCCCTTGCGCCGCCATCTCCGCTGGCGGGTTTATATATAGACACGGAAGATTCAAATATTTTTGTAAATACTACACGAACCTTCACAGTAAAAGGGTATGATCAGTACTTCAATCCTGTTATTATAAACCCGGAGGATGTTGAGTGGCAGGTCGCCGGAGTGGAAGGCAGCTTTTTGCGGAATATATTCAGGCCAACTTCAGAAGGTCATGGAATGGTTACGGCGACAGTAGGAAATGTGACGGCAGAGTTTCCCGTTCATGTTATAGGCGGCCCGGTGAAACTTAGTATTAGCCATCAGAATCTGACATTAATTTCGCAAGAGCGAAAAACCTTTACAGTTAAAGGGTTGGACGGTTCCGGGTATGAAGCGTTGATAAATCCTACAGACATATCGTGGAAAACAACCGGGGGTATCGGGTTTTTCTCAAATGGCACATTTATATCCACTGAATCCGGTTATGGCTATATCCGGGCGTTTGTCGGCAATGTAAGCGCGTATTGCGCGGTTACTGTCCTGCCGACAAAAAGTACCCTGGCAGATACTTTTGAAAAGGCAAACGGTTCATTTCTACCCTATCCGGCAACGGTTCAAGGCGCTTATACCATATCTTCAGAGCAAAAACACGGTGGAAATACTTCCGGGAAACTATCCTATAACTTTGAAGCGGCGGAAACCAACAGGGCTGTTTATATGGAGCTGTCCGGTCCGGGTATATCCCTTCCGCAGAATGCCATCAGAATCGGTCTGTGGGTATATAATTCCCAGGAAAACTCAAACTGGCTCCGGATTGAAGTGAAAGACAGTAAAAACACTACATACAGACTTGGGGACTTGACCAAACTGGACTGGAAGGGTTGGAGGTATGTGGAAATTCCATTAAATGGCGTACCCCTGCCGGCTCAGCTGACACGGATTTATCTTGTACAGGTTAATCCTGTTACGGAAATCGGTGCGGTATACTTTGATGATTTGTCTATAATAACTGTAGAACAGGATAAAATGACACAGGATTCAAAAATTAAGCAATTGGAGAATACTGTTATACGTAGCTTTGAGAATGATGACATAAGCTTTTTATCTTATCCTTCCTGGGTTCCCGGGGATGTTGATATCAGTAATGAATATGCCAATTCAGGTTCTTTTAGTGCTCGACTGGATTATGTATTTAAAGAGTCGCCTGAAACGCAGGCTGCTTATTTAATGCTTGGCAGTAACGGTATCACCATCCCCAACGGAACCAAAACCATAGGGCTTTGGGCTTATAGCCGGAGGTTCACACAAAGCTGGCTGAGAGCTGAAATAATGGATGCGTCCGGTAAAAGAAACTATGTAATGCTTGCCGAAGGAATTACCTGGACCGGCTGGCGCTATGTTGAAGCCAATATAGAGAATATTTCCAAGCCTGCAAGGATCACGAGACTTTATGTTGTAAACCCGAAACCGCTCAATGAAGAGGGACACATTTATCTTGATGACTTGCAGTTTACGGTAAAAACCCCTGAACAGGCCGATTTTAAAAACCTGCCGAAGGATACTGTTCCGGTGGATCCGAAAAGTCAGGCCATTACCTTCATAAAAGGCGAGAACAACTACCGTTTCTCAGTATTTGGTCAAACCCGTGAACCGGCAAATGATGTGGAAAAGTATTTAGCGGATTTTCTGGCGGATAAGATTAACAAATATATTGAAATCGGAACCTTTGTAGGAAGCGGCTCTTACGGAATAGTAAGCAAGGTTGACAAGCCTGTTCTTGCAACCGGAAGCGGATATAAATCCGTGGATATGCAGGATTCAAGGTTTATTCAATTGGATATGAAAACAAAGAGTCTTAGAAACGGTTCGGCGGATCAATGGAATTGGCTTTTGGATCAATTGAATTCCTTTAACGGACAGAATGTATTCCTGTTCCTGGAAAATGCTCCTGAAACCTTTACCGACAAAATGGAGGGCAATCTGTTAAAGGATATTCTGTCCGAATACAGCAGTAATAAATTCGGGAATGTATGGGTCTTCTATAATGGGGCGGAAAACAAGGTAACTATGGACGGAGACGTCCGCTATTTGTCCACAAGGGGCTTTGATATAGGGAGACTTACAAATGACAACAGAAAAGCGGCCCAGTATATTCTGGTTACGATTTTGGGAGAGCAGGTGACTTACGAATACAAGCCGATTGAATAGGAACTGAAGCCAAAGGATTAATGATAAGACCATGAGTTTTTTACTTATGGTCTTTATCATTGTTCGCCGCATGAAAAATATTATGTTCATACAACCGGCATGATGCGTTAGCGCGCTCGGATCATATCATATAAAGCGCCGTCAATTTCTTTTGTATCCGTACATTCAATTTCCATAGTTTCGACAGCGTAGTCATCCGTAAGAATTTTTCTGACCATAAGGGCATATTGATAAATGTCATCAACACTGTCAACACTGGTGATGGTGTTTTTTCTTACAATTTCCGCCACCTTTCCGATTTTAGATAAATTTTTTATAGTTATATGCTGTTTATAAAATGCTTTTAAGAAAAGGAAGGTATTATTTGCACGAGGGTAATTTACTAATTTTCCTTCCCGGTTATAGCCCTGCCTGAACCGAACAAATCCTTCGGCCTGTGTACCGTTTAACGTCTGAAGTCCGGGCTCAAGGTGAATATAGAGATTCTGAAGCGGATCCTCATAATACATATAGATGGGAACGTCAATCTCGATACCGCCGAAATAGTCGACTAATTCACGAAATCCGTCAGTCTCAACAGATATATAATCATCAACAGAAATATTAAAAATTTCATGGATTATATCGGCTAAAAAACTTATATCCGGCTTACCCGGAAATCTTTCTTTTTCAGGACAGTATTGTATTTTTCTTCCGATTACCGGAGCGGCGTTCATTTTTCTGTTTCCCTTCTCCCTGTAAAACTCTTTGGCTGCACTTTTCAGTTTGTTCAATATCTCATCGGTATAATCAATGTAAATATCTCTTGGCAGATCAACAAGGCGGATGTATTTTCCTTTTATATTCAGGCTGGCAATGACCATTGTATCAAAGTTGGAATAAAGAGGGTCCTTTCCTATGAGCAATATATTTTTATCACTGTTTGCGGTTATATCCATATAGTATTTCTGACCTTTTGTCAAAGATTTTGCATCCAATACCGTATTGGATGCATTTCCTGTTCCCGGTTTATCAAAAGGACAGTTCTTGATATTGTTTTCCGGTTCAATTACTGATGGATCCTCTGATATTTTTAAAGGTACCGGTGTATCGGAAGGAGTCTGTATTTTTATTTTAATATTTTTTTGGCGAATACTTTTTTTTGCCCTGTGAATCATTGCATAGCAGGTTGTTCCCGTAATAAAAACCATCACAACTGTAAAGATAAGAAAAAGCTTTTTTGTCATATAACCGCTCCGCATTTTGTCTGAGTCTGTTACCTATATAGATATTATTTTCTCAAGAAGACCTTTTTCTATCCATGTAAAAAACCGGATGATCGCACTAAATATGTTGTACTAAATTTTTAGTACAACATATATAGCACAAGTGAATTGAGCGCGTGCCGAAATTTTTGCAAGCAAAACAACGGCACATGCGCAATATAAAATGAAAAAAGAGACTTGATGCAAAACAGTTTGGTGTTCAGGATGATCATAAATTCGTAATGGATCTTCTTCTGGATAAAAGGGTTCTGGTCATTCAGGGAACCGGATTCAACTGGTCTCGACCTGACCACTTCAGAATAGTGGCACTTTTAAACAAACAGGATCTTTCAAAGGCCATACTGGATATCGGTGATTTTTTATCCCGATACCGGCAGTCATGAAGTAAAACTCCAAGGCATTGACGGTGTCTTTTTACTGTTGTAGAATTAAGTAATGATTGGAGGATGGATATGAAAATAACCGAAAAAGAAATTCAATATGTCGCGGATCTCGCCCGCTTGAACCTAACACAGGATGAAACGGACAAATTGGTGACAGATATGGAATCCATTATCAGATATTCAATGGATAAACTCAGTGACCTTGATACGGAGAATGTAGAACCAATGGAGCATGTGCTGCCCATAAGGAATGTATTAAGGGAAGACATAAGAACGAGTTCATATGGCAGGGAGGAAATTCTTAAAAACGCGCCCGAAAAGAGTGAAGGTTGTTTTATAGTACCTAAAGTACTGGAATAGAAAGAGTGGATACTTGGGAGGGATATATTTGGATTTGACAAAATTATCACTTGTTCAGGCTTCGGAAAAGCTAAGGAAGAAGGAAATCTGCGTTCCGGAACTGGTTCGTGCTTATTCTGACAGGATAAGGAAGTTGAATGAAAGAATCGGGGCATATATCTCAATATGTGAGGAAGAGGCTTTGAAGCAGGCAGACAATGTACAGAAAGTGATTGACGGGGAAAAGGATATGTCTCCGCTGACGGGTATTCCAATGGCTCTTAAGGATAATATTTGTACCTGCGGAGTATTAACGAGCTGCGGTTCAAAAATGTTGAATAATTTTATTCCTCCATATGATGCAACTGTTGTAAAAAGGCTTTATGATAATAATACTGTTTTATTGGGCAAACTCAATATGGATGAGTTTGCCATGGGGAGTTCAAATGAGAATTCCTGGTACAAACCGGTGAGGAACCCGTGGGATCAAAACCGGGTACCGGGTGGTTCAAGTGGCGGAGCCGCTGCTGCTGTCTCAGCGGATATGGCGTGTTTTGCCCTGGGATCGGATACGGGGGGTTCTATTCGCCAACCGGCGTCCTTTTGCGGTGTTGTCGGTTTAAAACCAACTTATGGTACCGTCTCAAGATATGGACTTGTTGCTTTTGCTTCATCTCTGGATCAGATAGGCCCCATTACTCGGGATGTTGCCGATTGTGCGGTGGTTATGAATGCAATAGCCGGTCATGATCCCATGGATTCAACCTCTGCGGATATTAAGTACCCGGATTATACCGCCTTTTTAAAGGAAGATATCAGGGGTCTTAAAATAGGCATTCCAAAAGAATATATGGGTGAAGGACTTCAGGAAGACGTGAAGCAAAGGATCATGGAAGCGGCCCGTGAATTCGAAAAACTGGGCGCCGTGACAGAGGAGGTTTCCCTTCCTGTTACCGAATACGCAATACCCGCATATTATCTCATATCGTCAGCGGAGGCCAGTTCGAATCTGGCCCGTTATGACGGAATCAAATATGGGTACAGGGCTCTGAAATATGACGATTTATTGGATCTCTACAAACAAACCCGCAGTGAAGGCTTTGGCACTGAAGTTAAAAGAAGGATTATGCTTGGAACCTATGCGCTTAGTTCGGGATATTACGACGCATACTACAAAAAAGCGCTGAGGGTCAGGCGGCTGATTTTTGAAGATTTCCAAAAAGTATTTGGCAATATGGATATCATTTTGGGTCCCACAGCTCCTGCCGCAGCCTTCAGGCTTGGTGAAAAAACCGATAATCCTCTTGAGATGTATCTGGGAGACATTTATACTGTTTCCGTTAATATAGCCGGTCTTTGTGCGATATCGCTCCCCTGCGGGTTGGACGGCAATGGGCTTCCGGTAGGTATGCAATTGATAGGAAAACCGTTTGACGAGGGAACACTGCTTCGGGCTGCTTATGCTTACCAGCAGAATACCGGCGAACGAGTAAGGCCTTCTTTGTAGGTTTACAACGGGTTAAATTAAAGAAACGGAGTGATTTATTGTGGAATATGAATCGGTTATAGGGCTGGAGGTACATGCCGAACTTGCAACCCGTTCAAAAATATACTGCGGCTGTTCCACCGAATTCGGAGGTGAACCGAATACCCACTGCTGCCCTATATGTACAGGTATGCCCGGTGTGCTCCCGGTTTTAAACAAAACTGTTGTGGAGTATGCGGTTAAGGCCGGGCTGGCGTTTAACTGCTCAATTACTCCATTCAGTAAGCAGGACAGGAAAAATTACTTTTATCCGGATCTTCCGAAGGCGTATCAGATATCGCAGTACGATTTACCGCTATGCGCAGGCGGCTGTCTGGATATAGAAGTCGACGGACAAACAAAAAATATACGCATTACCCGCATTCACATTGAAGAGGATCCCGGAAAACTTATTCACGATGAATACGGCGGAGGTACTCTTGTGGATTATAACCGGTGTGGAGTACCTTTAATAGAAATAGTTTCCGAGCCTGATCTCCGTTCTGCGGAAGAAGTGAAAATATTTTTTGAAAAACTTAAGGCTATCCTGGAATACACGGAAGTATCGGACTGTAAAATGCAGGAAGGCTCACTGCGTGCCGATGTAAATCTTTCCATAAGGCCAAAAGGAGAAAAATGCCTGAGTACACGGACCGAAATGAAAAATCTGAACTCAGTTCGGGCCATTGTACGTGCGGTGGAAGCTGAAACAAGGAGGCAGATATCCGAGCTGGAGTATGGAGGAGTTATTGTTCAGGAAACCAGGCGATGGGATGATGTTAAAGGAGAAAGCTATTCCATGCGCAGTAAGGAAGAAGCCCATGACTACCGGTATTTCCCCGAACCAGATTTATGCCCTGTTGTTGTCGATGAAGACTGGTTGAACGGGATAAGGAATTCTATTCCCGAGCTTCCGGACGACAGGAGGAAACGTTATATTGAAGAATTCGGAATACCCTCTTATGATGCTTCACTGATAACCGGTTCAAAAACGTTGGCGGACTTTTTTGAGGCTGCCGCGGGAAAGAGCCGAAACATAAAAGCCGTCAGCAACTGGATAATGGGTGACGTTATGAAGAAGCTGAACGACAATAGCCTGGAGCCGTCGGATATACCGTTCCGCCCTGAAAATCTGGCCGGGCTGGTAGACTTGATTGACACAAATATCATAAGCGGAAGAATAGCGAAGCGGGTATTTGAGTTGATGTGGGACTCAGGAAAAGACCCAGGGGATATTGTGAAAGAAAACAGTCTTAAGGTTGTAACGGATTCGGATGCGATAGGCAGGGTTATCACAAAGGTTCTTCAGGATAACCCAAAATCCGTTGCGGACTACAAAGCCGGTAAAACAAAAGCTATAGGTTTTCTCGTAGGGCAGATTATGAGGGAAACTAAAGGTAAAGCAGAACCTCAGGCTGTAAACCGGCTGCTTGTGGAGGAATTGGACAGGCGGTGAATACGTAATTCGAGGGCCCTATTCTTTTGCCTGGCTCGTATGGGTAACCGTATTCCGGCCTCTTTCCTTTGAATGATATAAAGCCTTGTCCGCCGCGTTGATTAATGCTCTGGAACCGGAGGCGTCCAGAGGATATGAAGCAACCCCGACTGATATTGTAATATTGGGATTATTTGTTTTCTCTATGTTCTTTCTGAAACGTTCGGCGGCAAGATAAGCCTTCACAGGGCTGGTTTCGGGCAGAATGATGATAAACTCATCACCGCCGTATCGTCCCAGCTTGTCATCGCCTCGCAGTGAACTGCGGGTGATGGAGACCAGATTTTTAATGCACTTATCGCCAACAATATGTCCTTGAGTATCGTTGATGTTTTTAAAATTATCAATATCAAACATCAGAATGGAAAACTCCCTTTCCGGGTTTTTCTGTATCATACTGTCCATAATGTCTAATATAGCCTTTTTGGTATAAATTCCGGTTAGACTGTCGGTTTTTGAAATTTCCACCAATTTGCGATTTGAACGTTCAATCTCCTCAACTCTTCTGTTTACCTCCCGCTGAAGGGATTGATTAATCCTGTCAAGCCGGGCGGTGTTCCTTGAATGAGCTTCTTCCAATTTGCGGATGGTTGAACGGTTAAAAAAGATTAATAACTGAATATAACCAATAGTCTTCAGTACCAGGACTGCAGGTATTGCAATCCCCTTCAGGTTTATGTATGCTGGAACAAGGGAGGCGCATATCATAAGAATACCCGAGTATAAAGTCATTCGGGAATATTTTTTTATAAACAAAGAAATCATAATGGTAAGGAACATGACACCGATATAGAATGTCAGTATAAAACCGAATACGGGGGAGCGGTTTAGTGAGTTGAAATTAAGATTTAAAATTATAATACCCAGAGGCAGCACATAAAGAAGCAGAAATACAATATTTGTGAAATCGCTGTTTTTTTCAACCAGCAGAATAAACAGCAAAGCAGTTATCAAAATAAATTCGGCAAAAAAGATATATGAAGAGGAGAGTTCAGCGTTCAAGGAGAGAAATGAAAGTATACATAATATTGACGGAATAAAAAAAGCCGTTCCAATATGCTTTGTAAAGGCTGTATCTTGCTTTAAACCAAGGGAGGATAAATAAATGTAAGAAGAAAATATTAATATTACCAATAGGTTAATCTGGTTTTCCAATCCCAGATAAAACATACTATACCCCCGTTAGAATTTTGTATTATTCCTTATTCTTAATATCGGAAAATATAACTGAATGATGAACCCGATATGGATTAATTTTCAGTTATGATATGTATAAACCTAATATAACTACAATTGTATTTTGTTTTGCCAAGCTGTTTTACTGTGTTATAATAGGGTTAACTTACCAGAAATACGTTAGAAAATATGGTTAATATCACTTGTTTTGCGGAACAGGAAAGGATGATAAGCTTATGATTAAAGAACGGAATATGGTTACCGTTAACAAAATTCATGAAAAGAACGGTATCGCCTTTTTCCATATCCATTCCAATAAATTCAAAACAGTCAGGCTGGATATTTTTCTTGTGCAATCGCTGGATAATGGGAAAACGAGCCGGAATGCCCTTATACCGTATATATTAAAGCGAGGGAGTCGAAGTTATCCTACGCAGCAGGAACTTTCACTGCGTCTTGAGGAGTTGTATGGAGCAGGTTTGGAGGTAGCCATACACAAAAAGGGAGAGAATCAGTTAATTCATTTGAGTTCGAATTTTGTTTCCGATCAGTTTACAGCAAATGAAACAAGTCTTTTTGATGAGACGGGCAGTTTAATGCTAGAGGTTTTAACCGGGCCTGTACTGGATGATGTGGGGTTGTTCCGGAGGGATTATTTTGAACAGGAAAAGGAAAATCTGATTCAAAGGATTAAAAGTCGTGTAAATGACAAAATGCATTATGCCATGAAGCGGTGCATGGAAGAGATGTGCAAGGGAGAGCCCTTTGCCATTTATGAAGACGGCGATGAACAAAATGTGAAAACATTAAGCCGTGAAGCCCTTCAGGAAGGCTACTGCGAACTTCTTGAACAAAGTCCTGTTTACGTGTATGTATCCGGGAATGTTCGGGATGATGATTTGTATAAGTTTATTCATAAGTTTGATTCTCTTAAAAGAAATGAAGTAAACTCCTTAAAAAGGCCTCTTATAATAAAAGAGACTAATGAAGTGCGTCGTGTTGAAGAGCCTATGGATGTCAGCCAGGGAAAGTTATGCCTAGGTTTCAGAACACAAATCGAAGCAAGCAGTCCGGATTATTACCCGCTGGCAATATATAACGGTGTTTTGGGTGGCGGTGTTCATTCCAAACTGTTTCAGAATGTCCGTGAGAAGGAAAGCCTGGCATATAGCGCTTTTTCCCGCTTGGAGAAGTTCAAGGGCTTATTGGTGATATGCAGCGGTATTGATATTTCTCAGCGTGAAAAGGCTGAAAAAATAATAATGGAACAACTGAAAGCTATTCAGGAAGGTTCTGTTTCCGATATGGAAATGGAGGCTACCAAAAAAAGTCTTGATACAGGGCTGGAGTCAATGCAGGACAGCCAGGGGGGTGTGGTTGATTTTTACCTGAGCCAGCACCTGTCAGATTCCTGTGAAGGAATTGAAACATTTTTGGAAAAGCTGACCGCGGTCAATAAACAGGATGTTATAAAGGTATCTCGAAATATAAATCCGGATACGGTATATTTCCTGACATCCCTGTCGGGAGAAGGTATATGACCTGTTTTCAATACGAAATCAAATACCGGGAACGGGATTCCTTTGAGTATATGCGGAAAGGAGAAAGAAAATGAAAGTAACCGAATATAAACGGATACAGGAAAAAGTTTTTTGTTATAAACATGCCAGTGGATTAAAAGCATTTGTTATACCAAAAAAGGGTTATAATAAAATTTATTCCACATTTGCCACATACTATGGATCGATGCACAACACCTTCGTGGTTCCGGGGGAAACGAAAGAAACAAGTGTGCCGGATGGGATTGCTCATTTTCTTGAACACAAGTTATTTGAGCAGGAAGACGGAAGTGTTATGGATAAATTTTCACAATTGGGTTCGGAGCCGAATGCATATACCAGTTTTACACAAACAGTATATCTTTTCTCCTGTACCGAGCTTTTCGATGAAAATTTCAGGCTTCTTGTCAATTATGTCCAGAATCCGTATCTTACGGATGAAAATGTTGAAAAGGAGAAAGGGATTATCGGACAGGAGATAAAGATGTATGAAGATAACGCCGATTGGCGTGTGTTTTTTAACCTTCTGGATGCCCTGTACGTCAATCATCCTGTTAAAATAGATATTGCCGGTACTGTGGAAAGCATATCGAAGATTACAAAGGATACGCTGTACACCTGTTATAATACTTTTTATCATCCTTCAAATATGATAATTCTCACTGTCGGCGATGTTGATCCCGAATCGGTTTTTAAAATGGTGGAGGAGGGAATTGTAACAAGGAAGGATCCGGGCGAAATTAAAAGAATCGTTCGGGATGAACCGTTATATCATAACAAACAATTGGTTGAGAAAAAGCTTGCTGTTGCAATGCCTCAGTTTCAAATGGGAATAAAGGACAAATCCTCTCGATTGGGTTATGATCTTCTAACGCGAAAAATTTCACTTGAAATTATTCTGTCCATGTTGATGGGAAGGAGTTCCCCGTTGTATAATCAATTATATACCGAAGGTTTGATAAACCAGAACTTTGGAATGGATGTAAACTTGGAGGAGCATTATGGATTTACCTGTTGGGGAGGTCAATCACAGGATCCTGTACAAGCTTCCCACAAGATAAATGAAGCTGTTTTGAAAATGCAGAAGGATGGTCTTGATAAGAACGGCTTTGAGCGCATAAAAAAGGCTCATGAAGGAAGCTTTATCAGAGGCCTTAATTCGCCTGAGAATATATCCCACGAGTTTATCCCCTTGTATTTTAAAGGAGTTAATTATTTTGATCATACGAGGATCTATGAAGAATTGACATTGGAGGACGCGGAGATGGTGTTTAAGGATCATTTTTCAATGGAGCCGGCAATGTCCGTTATCTGGCCGTTGAAATAGTGAACATGAAAAATAATTAAAAAATGTGAGGTGCAGAGAGATGAATTATATCGAGTTTCCCAAAATGGGCCTTCATTTTGAGATAACGCCGCAGTTGTTCTCAATCGGACCATTTACCATCCATTGGTACGGAATAATTACCGCGGTGACATTTTTAGTGATTATTCTGGGAATTTTAAAAAGCAGCCCGAAATACGGACTGAGCAGAGATGATCTTATTGATCTGATGTTGATTACAACCCCTGTCGGTATCATAGGCGCAAGAATTTTCTATGTCCTTGTAAACTGGAATTATTATTCCCTCTATCCGGAGAAAATATATAGGATCTGGGAGGGCGGACTTGCCATATATGGCGGGATTATTGTGGGAATTATTACGATATATCTGTTTTGCCGCCGCAGAAAAATCAATCCTCTTAAGCTGCTGGATCACGTTGTTGTTTATCTTGTTCTGGGTCAGTCCATCGGCAGATGGGGGAATTTTGTAAATCAGGAACTGTTCGGGCCGAATACCGAACTGCCCTGGGGCATGACAGGAAATATTATTCAGGATACAATCCTTAAAGAGGGATACGCGGGTGTGGATCCGTTAAAACCGGTACATCCTTTGTTCATTTATGAAGCATTATGGAGTCTTATTGCATTCTTCATCCTTCTCTGGTTCAGGAAGAGGAAAAAATTAGAGGGTGAAGTATTCTCCCTGTATATGATATTCTATGGAGGAGCACGGTTCACAATTGACAGCCTCCGTTTTGATCTGATGGTCGGAAATATAAATATAAATCGGCTGATAGGTTTGGTATTCATCCTGGCTTTTGGTACCCTGTTTATTATACGCCGTTTCAGGATGAATAAAAATGAGCCGGAAGAAGCGGAAGCAAAGCCCAGCAGATACAGAAGCATTCTGGATACATTCGATGATGAATCTTCAGATGCTGATAAAGAGCCGGATGAATTAAAAAATGAGGACGAAATCACAGTACCGCATGAAGAACAGGACGAAGATAAAACCGATCGGTTTTCAAATTCGGAGGAAATTAATACAGATGAGGTTGAAGGGGCTGAAAGTGACGAAAGTGATGAAAATGTTCAGCCAATTCCAAAGGGCGATAAGGAAGGTTAATCGGAAAGGGAATAGATACAATTCATGCTGCATGTAGAGAAAAGTAAGGGGTTAAATAAATTAAAGCATTTTGACTGGTTCCTGTTATTAATTGTTCTTGCCCTCAGTACATTTGGAATGATTATGATTCGGAGCGTATCGCAGCAGCTAAACAGGCCCGATCTCTTTATCAAGCAGGGAGCGGGTATCGGTATTGGCCTTGTGTGTATGGTTATTTTATGCCTGATTGACTATAAGGATTTGCGAATCCTCGGCTTTGCGGCATACGGCTTTTCCACGCTGCTTTTAATTCTGGTTTTAATCATCGGGATAGGCAGAGAGGAAAAGGGAACCAGCGGATGGCTTGATTTGGGTCCTGTGACCTATCAGCCTTCCGAACTTGGAAAGATAACCCTTGTTATAATCGCGGCACTGTATTTAGAGAATATTGTAAACCGAACGGGAAAGCACAATTATCTGAAATTGATATTTTTTGCGGCCGTACCGATATTGCTTGTGTTTATGCAGCCTGATATCGGGGTAGGCCTTGTATATATATTTGTGTTCATCTGCATGATTTTTTTCACAGGCATTCCTTACAAATACATGTTTATCGGAGCCGGCGGAGGTGTGGCGGGACTTTTTCTTGTTTTATATACCGGTTTGTACAAATTACTGCCCGGATATCTTCAGAATCGATTTTACAGCTTCTTTAATAAAGAAGCCGAGCCTCTGGGAATGAATTATCAGGTGAGGCTGTCGGTTCAATATGCCGGGTCGGGGCAATTGTGGGGGCGGGGGCTTGGAAACGGCTGGGCTGCCGAAACCGTTCCCCATGCCGATACAGATTTCATTTTTTCCGTAATTGCTGAAGAACTTGGGTTTATTGGGGCGGCGGCCCTGATTCTTCTTTTTTTCATCTTCTTTGCCCGCTGCATATATATCGCCTGGTATTCCCGTGAGCGGTTTGGAGCCTATATAGTAATGGGGTTTGTTGCAATGTTTTTTGTTCATTTTATCGAGAATATCGGTATGGCAATAGGTCTTCTTCCGGTAACCGGCATACCCCTTCCGTTTATCAGTTACGGAGCCAGCGCGGTGCTTACCTATTATATGGCCATTGGAATCATCCTGAGTATATCCATGCGAAAGCAAAGGCCCATGTTTGAGTATTAGGAGGCTCATATGACTGTTATTCAATTCATTACAGTGTTACACGCAGATAAACAAGAATAAATGTGAAAAAAACTGTAATCGCTAAACAAATACTGTTAAAGCTGAATTCAAATCTTTTTGCGTTTTTTAGAATTCTTGACTTTTTAAGCCAGCCATGATAAATCAATATGCCGGCTGCCAGGGTTGCGATAAAGGCAAGGGTTTTCATGAAATAAGAAGCAGGATCGACAATAAGGCGGGTATTAAACAGATAATCAATCATCCATTCTCCCAATATGCCTCCCAGAAGACACATAATACCCATTGCAAGCACGATGATGTTCCGTATGGGCTGGGTTCGGCTTTTATGAGAGGCGCTTCTGCCCAAAAAGATTCCGGAGTATTTTACAAAAGAAATCACTGTTCCGAGATTCACAAGAACCAGCCCGTATTCGGCCCAGGTTCCTGCGGCTCCGTATGCAATCCAGTATTTTGATATACTGCCGTTAAAAAAAGGAGCTCCGGTTATGCCCAGAATGGCAAGGATTGTCGCGACGGATACCAGTGGCATTCTTTTTAGTACCCCATTGATTTTATAAACATCCCTGCTTCTGTATTCATCTATAATCATTCCAGCCGTAAGAAACAGCGTGGACTTGAAAACCGCGTGGTTAATAATATGATAAATTCCCCCAAAGTAAGTCTGTGGATTGTTCATATTAATTCCCATCATAATAAGCCCAATCTGGGAAACCGTGTGGTAGGCCAGAATAAGTTTCAGATCCTTTTGCGCGATGGCGAGCATAAATCCAATCACTGCCGTTACAAAACCCAAAACAAGAAACAGTTCCGATGTGTCAATTTGCGGGGAAAACACAGCCTGTATCCGGATAAATAAATATAATCCGCTTTTTACATATAATCCCGATAAAATTGCTGATACTACCGAAGGGGCGCTGGGTGTGCCATGTGCTTTAGGAAGCCAGCTGAATAAGGGCATTAATGCGGATTTCAGGCTGACTGAGGTTATAATAAGGGAATAAGGCAAAATAAGGCTATGTATATGTTTCAGCTTTGGAATCGCTTCCTTTATGCCGTTAAAGTCAATAACCCCTAATGTTTTATACAGGATTCCGATACCAAACAGGAAGAATGTCATGGAAACTATATTGATAAGCAGGTAAAGCATGCCGTCATAGATGGAACGGCTGTCTTTTTTAAACATAATGAGAATACTGATGATTACAGTGGACACCTCCACCAGCACAAAAATGTTAAACAAGTCGTTGGAAAGGAATATCCCAATCATCAGTCCTTCCATGACGGTAAATAAAAACAGAAAGAGGTTATTCACATACTCTCTGATTATGTTGAACAGTACCATAAACAGAAACAGAACCGTAGTAACCAGAACCATAACCATAGCGATCAAGTCAGCGCGTAATGCGATACCTACGTAATCAGGCCATCCTCCGATGTTGGAAACCACGGTACCATTTGTTTTTACATACAGAAAACTGATAAATGATATGATAACCATGAAAACCTGAAGCAGAAGCATAACAGCTCTTGCCGTCTTGTATGGCAGCAGCATGGCTGCTGTTGCCACAGTTATCGGTATCAGTATAAGCCAGAATAAATCAATCATTATTTCATCCTTCTCACTTTTGCTTTCAACCAATTGGTTGTACCGTACTTATGATATAAATGAATAAACATGGTCAGCGCCGCGGCTGTTACACCGACTCCAATGACTATATCCGTAATCATAAGAGCCTGTGGCAGCGGGTCGGTAACGATACTGATGGTATCGGTGACATCACCTATTGGAGGAATGCTGTTTTCAGGCGAATCCGCCGAAAGAAAATACAAAATAACGGCTGCCTGCATTATCCCGATAGAAATAATTGATTTAACGATATTTCTTCTCGCAATAAGACCATATACGCCTATAAAAAACAGAAGTATTGAAATGTTTTCCCCAATAATAAAATTTATCATTATTTGCCACCTTCATGAAACACAAACCGGAAGAATATAATGGTCAGTCCCGAGCAGACTTTTAAACCAATCACAAGGTTCATCAGTATGAGATAATACGTATTCAGATGCTCCGTATACCTACCGTTTAATGAAAACAAGAGCAAGACGGGCATCAGAATAATACATATAAAGAATATCTTTTCAAAAATCTGCAGGGAGTGTATTTTGAAATCCTGATAGGGATAGACCAGGTATCTGCTGATGAAAACCGAAGCCAGTACGGCGCCGCCCTGAAATCCCCCTCCCGGTGTTACATGGCCGTTAAGAATAATATAAAAGCCAAACAGTATTATAAAAGGGTATAAAAGACCTGTCATGCGTGCGATAATCTGAGAATTACTCATTTTCCCTCCTCCATGAAAAGTATATAACAGCGGTTACGCTTACAAGCAGCATTAAAGTTTCAAATATACTGTCAAATACTCTGTAATTCAGATATATAGCGGTTACACCGTTCAAGGCTCCGGTATCCCGGATAAAATTATGAATGTAGTATTCCGCTAATAGTCCGTCGGATACTATACGGGTGTCCGTATAAACATGAAGAACGAAAACCGCCACTGCTACACAGAATAGAGCTTCAATCCATCTGCGCATTGGGAATCACCTCTTCTCCGCATCGGATAACGATTATATTTAAATTTTTATATTTTTTACCGGTTGTAAGTTTTTCAATATCATCCAGATGATAATCCTCGGAGAAGCCGTAAATGCACACTTCGTCCTTCCCCGGTTCAACAAGAAGGTCATATTCCTTATGCGAAAGTATATAACGGGAATCTTCCATTGTCGATATTGTATGGGGTTCAAGTTCTTTCCCGGCGATAAGGTTTTCAATACCCTTTATCAGCCTTGAGTGTTCTCTTTTTATTAAAGGATCGCAATATTCGTAATCCCCATTATGGAGGAAATAAATTGTAAAAACCTGATATCTTTTTATTGCAACCAGATACAGTACCGTCGCGATTCCGCTGCCAATGACGGCTTCAGCTATTGCCACATCCGGAGCGCCGTACAGAAGATACGTAAATGAGCCGGCAAGAGAAAAAAGGCCAAGATAAATAACCGCTCTTCTGAGTTTCGTGGTATTTAAAGATATGATGGCGAGTATAATCAACAGGATCAGAAAAATCTTTTCAGCCATTTTTTTCCTCCCTTTTTATTTTATATCCGCTTATAAATGCTGACCTTGCTATGGCATGAGTGGAAAGAGGATTGGTTAACAGAGCGATGATTAATATCAGCAATACTTTCAGACTAAACCAGGTGAACCCGGAATAAAGCATGACTCCTGTCATGATAGTGATAAACCCGACGGTTTCCACCTTGGAACTAATCAGTATCCTTGAATAGAAATCTTTAAACCTGAATAAACCGACTATCCCCAAAAGCATGAATATCAATGCCACCATGGTAAATAACACGGACAGTATATACAGTATCACAGATTTCCGCTCCTTTCGATGAATCTGGCAATTAAAACCGTACCCAGAAAGCCAAGGACAGCATAAACAAGCGCAATATCCAGCAAAAAGGATTTATCCAGCAATACGGCCAGAATTACAATGGACACAATGATTTTTGAAGAGATCATATTCAGTCCAAGAAGACGATCCCATATGGTCGGTCCCATTATAACCCGTACAACAACCAATACAACAAATATTGCAAGTATTGTAATAACAATGCTCCAAAAATTCATTCCACTTTCCTTTTCAATATACTTTCAAATTTATACAGCACACTGTAACGCTCCGTTTCTGAATCATCATCAGTCAGATCGAAATGAAGGATTTTAAGCTTATGATTCATCTTGTCAATGGTTACGGTTCCGGGTGTTAATGTAATTGCGTTGGCCAGAAGGCACAGCGGTAAATCGTCGGATAGGATGGATTCAAATTCCGTGATCTTCACTTTGCCGTCTCCATTTATTATCACCCGGATGGATGAGATTCCGGACTTATATATCTGAAATGCCAGAAAAACAAAGTATTTTAAAATCGACAGGATATCAATAGTATATGAGGTTCTGTAATCTTCCAGTAAAAGATAATAATTTGTGAAAAAAATCGCAATAAAAGATACTCCGATGCCTGTAACAATTCGGATAAGATCGGCCTTTTCATTTAATACTACCCATATGAGGGTAAAAATAAGAACGGTCTCAAAATAATATAATATTCTTCGCATAAATCACCAATCATTTGATTTTATTAAAATTTCAAGACCCCACTTTTATAAGCGGAGGTTCCGATTACAAACCTCAGGTGGAGTAGAGTCTCCATCTTAAGCCCCGATGTTCAGCTTTGCTGAACGAGTTCACTGAAAACACACAAAATGACTTTATTTTTTGAAAAACCTATTAAATGAATTTTTAGTATATTTAAAAAACATGTAATAGTTTCCCGGTATATCAGGACATTGCGGTGTAGTAGTATTATAACACAGCACAACATTAGCCTGCAATTAAAAAAAGAAACATGACATATGATTTTATGTGATTTAAGCTTATGTTAGATCAAAATATTATATTAAAGTAATGACATTCATTAAGAAATATCCTCATCTAATTGTAGAATACATGAGGATTGAAGAGGTATACGCACCTCGGCTATTGTACCCTTTCCCAGTTCGCTTCTATAGAATAAACCATACTTGCTGCCATAGTACAGCTTTATCCGTTCATTAGTGTTCTTTATTCCATAACCACGGTTATTGCTGGATTTTCCCTTTAATAGCAGGCTCCTGACTTTTTCTTCAGACATTCCAATGCCATTATCTTCAATAAGCAACAATATTGTGTTTTCCTCCCTCTTTCCGGTGACTTTTATGATCCCGGATTTGCTTTCTTTTTCCAGAATTCCATGGAGAATTGAATTTTCTACTATAGGCTGGAGAATCATTTTTAATATTGTATGATTTATAATTTCTTTATTTATGTTGATTTCGTAAGCGATTCTGTTCTGAAATCTCATATTCTGTATCTGTATGTATAACGTAATGTGGCTAATCTCGTCTCTGATCGGTATTATATCCATTCCATAGCTTAGACTGATTTTATAGAATTTGGCGAGAGCATTTACCATTTTAACAATTTCTGTAATATTATTTTTTATGGCTATGCAGTTAATAAGGTCAAGTGAATTGTAAAGAAAATGAGGATTTATTTGCGCTTGCAATGCTTTTAACTCGGCGTTCTTTACTTCCTGACCCATTTTGAATTGCTCGTCAACCAGAACGGACATTCTGGTTACCATTTTATTGAAGGCCCCCATTAGTTCACCAATTTCATCATTACCCTTCTTTTTCAGTGATACATCCAGACATCCCTTTTCTATTTTTCTCATTTCAGTAATGAGCAGTGAAAGCCGTTTAATACTGGAATGTGATGCCAGGTATGCCAACGTATACGAAACCATTGCGACAAAGAGCATTAACGCAAGCATCTCATTTATAAGAGAATATCCAAGTGCTGTGACATCCTTTTGCGGTACAATTGATACAAGAAACCATCCGTTACTTCTTATTGGTTTATAATTAACATACAAATTCTGGTTATTTAATTTTACAGCACTCCATTCACCCGGCTTTATGCTTTCCAGAGGTATCGAATGGACATTTGTCTGATTTGAACTGTTACCGAAGGAAGATGATAAAATAATATTATTGCCGTCTGTGATATATACAACGCTATTCTTTGTAAGTGAAGCATTATTGAGGACGCTGGTTACTTTTTCCTTGTTTATATTTACCCTGACAACGGCCGACACTTTTTCCAGCATATTAACATTATATATAATCCCGGCATATGAAAAAACATTCATATCACCATTAGTATTTTCTGTTAAGTCGGAGGGGGAGAGCCATAACCTATTATCGGCATTGCTTGAAAGAATTTTATACCAGTTGTTCCCCGATATATGTCTTATACCTAAAAAGATTTTGTTGTTGCCGGAATAATAAAACTGATCGTTGACATACATTTCTACGCTATCGATATCTGTACTTCTCATTAAGTATGATAACATTTCTATAATATGATTATAGTCTGCAAATTGTTGTTTTGCATCATAATTGCCGGGATCATTGGATAAAGCTTCATGGATGAATGTATCATGAGTTATGATATCCGATACGTTTATCATGTTGTCAAAATTTCTCACAAGAATGGATATGCCTTCGTTAAAAACCTGGGATGCCGATTGAAGTGTTTGGGTAAGTATAATATCAGATACCTTCAGATAGGTGGTATACGTGAAAAAACCAAGTGGAAGCATAATAAGAATAAAATATATTATCATAAGCTTTACACGAATGGTAGTTGAGTCTATAATACCTGTTAACACCCTAAACATTTTTGAATTCATAGCGATGTATCTCCCTGTATTCTCTTGGTTTCATGCCCACTAGTTTGTCAAATACCTTTGAAAAGTATTTTCCATCAACATAACCTACCTTTCTGGCTACGTCGTTTAGTTTGCTATTCCCTATTTTAAGATACTCCTTGGCTTTTTCCATCCTTACCTCAGTTACGTATTGATTAATTGTTTTTCCTGTTGATTTTTTAAAAAGCGCACAAATATATGTGGGTGTGAGATAAAGGCTCTCGGCTATAGAGTTTATTGAAAGATTTTCACAAGAAAAATTATCTTGAATATAACGTGTTATTTTTATTGAGATGTCTCCGTTGGTGCAATCGCTTTGCATATTTGCCATAATAGATGTAATGAGGTCGATAATATTAGTTTCAATTTCATTAAGAGTATTTGCTTTTGAAACTAAATCAAGGATATAGCTGCATTCTTCCTTCAATAACTGAACATTCCTATTTTCAGCGAATTTAGATATAATTAATATTATTTCAAAAAATATGCTTTTAACATATTCCGGTTGAGTATTCCTGTATTTTTTAATTTCACCTGTTATTCTTTTAATTAAAGATATTACTTCATTTTTTTTCTCTTGCTTAAGATAATCGGCAATCAGTGAATAGTTATTTTCATTAAATATGTATGATTTACCATTATCTTCCTTATATAATGCTATACTATTATCGCAGAGGGCATAAAACTGCCTGTGCAGAGTGGTGACCGCTGTTTGATAGGTAAGATGAATATTTTTCAGACCGATGATATTTTGCCCTATAGCAATAAGAAACCGATTTGTGTCTCCGTAATGCTCCTTAGCGTTTTTTAAAAAAGCACCCAGTAATGATAATATATTCATGTTTTCATTATATAAACAATTATACAAAAAAAATAAGATGAAGTCATCTCCTCTTTGTCCCATTATATATTTATACTTCAGCTTATCAAATACCATTTCAAGTTCATGTTCTATATTAGTTTTGTATGTTATACTCTCTTCAGTATCTTCTATACTTTGGGGTATGTGCCTGATTATAACGCATACATACTCACCGCCCTCTGTAAAACTCAGGTTTATTTTTTTGATTTCTGGATAAATTGATTCCATATCCATTGAACTTTTTGTCAGCTCAAGACATAAATAATCCATTAAATATTTATCTCGATAATCTTTATCCTGTTTTTCCCTGTTATATTCAGAAATTGCATTTGTTAAAACCTCTGCAATTTCATCCAGATTTATTGGTTTTTCTATGTAGTTTACTGCTTTAAGCTTTATCGCAGATTTCATATATTCCTTGTCGGAATAACTGCTTAAAAAAATTATTTTACAATCAGGATATTTTTCTCTAATAGCGGAGGCAAATTCTATTCCGTTCACCCGAGGCATTTTTATATCTGTGAGGATAATATCGGGTTTCCAGTTTTGAATAATCTCCATAGCTTTCTGTCCGTCCTCAGCTTCTTCTATGCCTGAAATGCCCAATTTGTTCCAGGGTATGTAATTTCGAAGAACATCCCTTGTAATTGCCTCATCTTCTACAATCAGTGCATTAAGCATAAATAATACCCCCTCGTTTTTTATTTTTTGAACAAATTTATAGATATTTTGACCTTTTTATTAATATATCATGTAAAAATATAAATTTTTACACCTTTCATATATATTTCGCGTTTTTTACGTCAGTTATATATATTATCATAATATCATAATAGTGATAAGACAAGGAGTTGAAATTTTGAAAAAAAGAAAATCTCTTTTTTACAATATCTATAATAACAGATCGCTTATTGTAATGGTTCTTCCGGCAGTACTTTTTTTCTTAATATTCTCTTACTTACCGATGGCAGGTATGGTGATTGCATTTAAGAAATTTAACTATACCGATGGTATATTCGGAAGTCCATGGTCTGGCTTTGAAAATTTCAAGTTCTTTTTTATCGGGGGAAAAGCATATAAGGTGATATTCAATACAATGGCTTATAATTTTACTTTTATTATTGCTGGAGTTATAGTTCAGGTTTCAACAGCCATTTTTCTTTCAGAGGTAGGATCTAGAATATTTAAAAAAGTTACGCAAACCATGATGTTTTTACCCTACTTCTTATCCTGGGTAGTGGTAGGGGCCTTTATTTATAATATCTTCAACTATGAATTTGGTTTTTTAAACACCATACTGAAATCCATTGGCATGAATCCGGTTAATGTGTACGAAGAAACCTGGATTTGGAAATTTATTCTTGTCGTATTTAACATCTGGAAATGGACAGGATATGGAAGTTTGATATATCTGGCAGCAATAATGGGGATTGAAAATGAACTGTTTGAGGCAGCGGATATTGACGGCGCTTCCAAGTTCAAGAAAATTAAATATATTACAATACCTATGCTGGTGCCGCAAATGGTGATCCTTTTCCTTATGGGCATAGGAACCATATTCAGGGGAGATTTCAGCATGTTTTATCAGGTAACGGGGAATAATCCGCTTTTATATGATTCTACCGATGTTATTGACACATTTGTTTTCAGGACATTACTGCAATTGCAAGATTTCGGCATGGCCTCAGCCGCAGGAGTTCTGCAATCCGTCTTGTGTTTCTTCATGTTGCTCTTTACCAATACACTTGTACGGAAAATAAATCCGGATTATGCCTTGTTCTGAAATGCGACGTTATTGAGCTTCAGATATATAAATTGATTGGAGATTATGAGATGAAAAAAGCTCGCTTATCCCAAAATACAATAGTTTTCAATATTATAGCATATTTTTATATATCCATGTTTGCATTCTTCTGCCTTTTACCTTTTTTAATGGTGGTCAGCGGCTCGTTTACCGATGAAACCTCAATAGCTTTGGAAGGGTACAGACTTATACCTGCAAAATTTTCACTGGATGCTTATAAGGTTGCTTTTGGAAATCCGATAGTTATATTTAGAGCTTATGCCGTTACTATTTTTGTGACAGCAATCGGAACATCCGTATCGCTTTTCTTTACTTCAATGGCTGCATATTCGTTACAAAGAAAGGATTTCCGCTATAGAAATGTCTTTGCGTTCTTCTTTTACTTCACCACTATTTTTAGCGGTGGACTTGTTCCGTGGTATATCCTCATGGTGAAGTACCTGCAAATGAAAAACAGTTATCTGGCTCTGATTATTCCCAGTCTTTTCAATATGTTCAATATGATTATCATTAGAAGTTTCATGAGTTCGATCCCCGATTCGATAACTGAGTCTGCTAAAATTGATGGTGCCAGTGATTTTAGAATATTTCTGCAGTTAATTTTACCTCTGTCAAAATCCGTATTGGCAACTGTTAGTTTGTTTATAGCTCTTGGATATTGGAATGACTGGTATTTATCAATGTTGTTTATTGAGAAGGAAAATATGTATCCGCTGCAATATTTCCTGTACAGAATTCTGTCAAAAATAGACTTTTTGAAGAATACGGCTTCGAAATCCAATATTATTTCCATTGCAAGCATATCGGTGCCCAGTGAATCGTTTAAGCTGGCAATGACGGTGATTGCTACGGGTCCGATTATTTTTCTCTATCCCTATCTGCAAAAATATTTCATAAAGGGAATTATGATGGGAGCTGTAAAGGGATAAAACCGGATAATCCGGTTTATTAATATTATTTTATTAAGGAGGAATCCATGTGAAAAAGTTATTTGTAAGAATTCAAGGTTTAACTGTTCTAATGATGATCCTGCCACTTGTGATTACCGGATGTATGTTACCAAAAGAGGCTGATGATTCAGCCAAGACTGGCAGTGTGGTTTCCGATACTGGATCGGCTGTTTCAGTATCAGAAGAAGGAGAAGACAAACTCGATACTTCAAAAAAAGTAGTATTGAAAATGTATCTTCTGGGTGACAAACAGGAAGATCATGACCTTGTATGGGGTGAAATCAACACAAAACTTGAACAGAACATTAATGCAACTATCGATGTAAACCTTCTGGGATGGGGAGAATGGGATCAGAGATATCCTCTTCTTTTTGCCGCCGGAGACAAGTTTGATATGATTTATACCGCAAACTGGGCTAAGTATGTGGATCAGGCAGTAAAGGGCGGTTTTTTGCCCTTGTCGGAAGAAATGCTAAAAAAATATGCGGGCAATACTTATACAAAAATACCTGAGGCAGCATGGAAACAGACCAAGATAGGCGGTAAAATCTATATGATTCCAGGAGATAATGTAAGTGCATCCGCTTTTGTCATTATGATAAGAGGTGATTTGAGAGAGAAGTATGGTTTGCCTGAAATCAAGACTATCAATGATTATGAGAGATTCCTTGATACAATAGCAGAAAACGAAAAAGGAATCCTTGCTTATGGAGACAATAATCATAGCAATCACTGGATTCTGCCGTCTGTTATGGTAAATCAGTTGAATACCTGGAGCTATATCAATTGCGGCGGTGTTGACATGATGCACTTCGATTTTGGAAATACCGATTCTAATCCTTTCTTCAGGTATGATACCACAGAATATATAAGCTTTGTGGAGAAAATGATTGAATGGAGGCAAAAGGGTTATTGGTCTAATACGGCTCTTACTGAGAGCACTGGACGTTCTGAGCTTTTTAAGGTTGGGAAAAGTGCTTCAACTGTAGAGAATGTTGGATCGATTAGTGATATATACAACGATTGGAAGGCCAAGTACCCTGATTGGAAGCTTGAAGTCTGTGATGCAGCATTTGGAACCATAACCACGGCTAATTCTTATCTGAGCGATGGTATGGCCATCCATGCAACCAGCGATAACCCAGAAAGGGCTCTGATGGCAATCGACTGTATGTGTAATGACAGGGATATAAATTATTTAGTACGATTTGGAATTAAGGGGAAACATTATGATCTTACATCTGACGGGAAATTAATTCAGGGTGCGGATTCGTCCAAATATTCTCAGGGTTATAGTATTTGGCAATTTAATGTTCTGCCTCTGGTACCCAAAAACGAGGAACATCCAAGTTATCAGGAAATAAAAAAGAGTCAGAGTGATAAAATGGTTATCCATCCTCTTAGCGCCTTTGTTTTAAATACTGAAAATATAAAAACTGAATATTCAGCTTGCAAGAATATATTCGACCAGTATCAACCCATATTGGAGCTCGGCTTTTCCAAGGAGCCTGAAAAGGATATAAGGGAAATTGTCGACAAATTGAATGCCGCAGGCTTTGATAAAATCAAACAGGAAATAGAAAAGCAAGTGGCGGAATGTATAGCGGAATTTAACAAATAAACGGGCAACAAAAATTTCGGAGATAAATTGCTGTCAAGCCAACAGCAGTCTATCTCCGTATATGTTAACAACGAATGGTAATATACATACCGGAAATTTAAAAAAAGGAGGGGTAATGTATCCATGAAAAAAACTCTGGTAAAAAAATGCCGTATCATAATGCGATGTTAAACACTACAGGGAACGCACAAAAAATAATGAAACCCGGGAGTGTGTTGAATGGATCATAATAAATATTTTAATGAATTTCTTATCGGGTGCAACTACTTTGCTTCCCACAAAGGAGTTCACATGTGGAAAAACTGGGACGAGGATGTAATTGACAGGGATTTTGCAGCATTGAAGAAATATGATTTGGACTATATAAGGATATTCCCGATATGGAGCCATTTTCAGCCGTTGACTCCGCATATAAGAGGAGAGAGCGTTTTTGAAGTAAGATGCGGTGAAGAGCCGTTTCCAGATACTCCCGCGGGTCGTGCCGGGATTGATCAGGTAATGGCGGATCGTCTTTTCAGGACAATCGAACTTGCCGCAAAATATAAGATGAAGGTAATGCTGGAATTAATAACACGCTGGATGAGCGGAAGGAATTTTGCTCCCGATATGTTCTGGGACAAGAACTTTTTAAATGACCCTACCGTATTGAAGTGGCAGATAAGAATGGTCCGTTTTCTGGTAAATACGTGCAAAACCTATGATAATGTTATAGCATGGGGATTGGGAAATGAAAACAATTGTGCAGTTGATTGCAAATCGCGGGATGAAGCGTGGGTATGGACTGCTGTAGTTGCAAATGCAATCCGAGGTTGTGACAGAACAAGACCCATTATATCCGGCATGCATGGATTGTGCGTTAACGGGTCCCATTCTCCTTGGTTTATAAAGGATCAGGCAGAGAATAATGATATACTCACCATTCATCCATACCCATATTATACGCCGCATTGCCACCGTGACAGATTGACAAGCCTTCGCACCATATTGCATTCGGAAGCTGAGTCGACTTTTTATTCAGACATCGGAGGAAAGCCTTGCCTTACGCAGGAATTGGGAGTTCTCGGACCGATTATTGGCAACGATGAACGAAGCGGAAAGTATGTTGAAAGTGTACTCTGGTCTGTATGGACCAGCGGCGATTTGGGAGTTTTATGGTGGATGGCGTTTGATTCCGACACAAATGAGACTCCTTATGATTGGGAAGCAACAGAAAGAGAGCTTGGTTTCATGGATATAAACAGAAATCCGAAATCAGTCGTTCTCGCAATGTGTAATTTTAAGCAATCAATAAAGTCCCTGCCGTTTGTATATCATCAGCTTCCGAAGCGTAAAGCGGACGCTGTCTGCATATTATCATACTGCCAGGAATCCTGGACAGTGGCATATTCTACATATGTTATGGCCAAGCAATCGGGGTTTGATATCCGTTTTAATGCTCCTGAAGATTCGCTGCCGGAGTCGGATTTTTATATGCTGCCTTCAATAAAAGGTGTCAACAGCATTTCGAAAAATAAATGGAATGAGTTGCTTAAAAAAATAAAGGATGGAGCCTGTCTGTACATTAGTTTTGGAAATGTATTTATATCATCATTCAGTCAAATTACCGGACTTGAAATAATTGAAAGGGAAGTAAGGACAGAAGTATATCAAATTTCTTATGAAGATACAAAACTGACTATACCTGCTGTTAAAGACGGTAATGAAGACCCTTACCGTTTCATTTTAAAAAATTGCGGGGCTGAAACGATGCTGGAAGAGGAGGATGGAAATCCTTTTCTTGTTAAAAATAAATATGGAGAAGGAACAATATATACACTGTTTGCTTCAATAGAATATTTTTCCTCCTACAAGCAAGGTGTATTCGATGATGACTCAAACGATCTTTCCTGTCTATATCGGTTGATTTTCAAGGAGGCTATTCAAAAAAAACTTGTAATTAAGGATAAAAAGCTTAAAAATATTGCCGTTTCAGAGCATGCTATTGATGAAAATACAATAGTCTTAGTTATAATAAATCATGGTAATTCAAGGGTTCGGGATTCTTTTAAGCTCAATGAAAGGATTAAAGATATAACCGCCCTAAGGGGAAGTGTTGACAAAGATTCATACCACAGATTGCAGTTTAACTTGCTTCCAAATGATGCTGCAGTTGTGGAAATAAAAATATAAATAAAAATCCTGAAGAAAGAGGTAAGTTAATTATGATTTGTGAAGAAATCATTCTGAAAAGGCATCCTGAAAATCCTATTATAACACCAAAGGATTTTCCGGGTGCAAAAGCGGTATTCAATCCCGGACAGACCGTATATAATGGTAAAACAATACTGCTTTTGTCGGTAATTCATAACAAGGCATATCAATATAACGGTAAAATCCATGAAACCACCACGCATGTAGCAGTAAGTGATGACGGCGTTAGTTTTAAAATCAATAGGGAAGAGCCATTTATTTATATTACAGACGATGAGCCTTATAAAACAGCGGGTGAACAGGCTATTGACCTGCGAATTACCAAGATCGGCGATACATATTATATTATTCATCCAGGATGTGGTCCTTGGGGTACTTTTGGAATCCTTGGAAAGACAGTGGACTTTAAAAAGCATGAATATATTGATATTGTTTCTTTGCCGGATAACCGACTTCCATGTCTTTTTCCTGAGAAAATCAACGGTTTGTTTGTACGCCTTGACAGACCCTACAGAGTGGCTCCAAATGATTTTCATAATTATGGTCATCTCTGGCTATCTTATTCTCCGGATTTGATATACTGGGGCAAACACAGACCGTTGCTGAAACCGGGGTATTCTCACTGGAATATGACAAAGATTGGGCCGATACCTCCCATTAAAACAAAGGAAGGGTGGCTGGTTCTAATACATGGCGTTGCACCATCATGTACAGGGCATCGATATAGCATCGGAGCTGTTTTATTGGATCTGGAGAATCCAGAAGTCATAAGAGGAAAGACGCAATGCTCTATACTTGAGCCCTATGAACCTTACGAGTTGATGGGAATAGTTCCAAATGTTGTTTTTGTTTGTGGCGCTATAGCCGATGAAGGAAAAGACGAAATCAGAGTCTACTATGGATGTGCAGATACCTGTATAGGATTGGCTACTGGAAAATTAAGTGAACTGGTCGATGCGTGTATAAAAAAATTATAAAATCTTTTAGAAATGAGGGGTAATTGGCATGGTACAGGTAATATTCAGCTTTGATACAGAGGATTATGTATCGCCGTTTTCTGATGATTCAATACTCAGACTATCTGAAATACTGAAGTCGGATAATATAGTTGGCTGTTTTAATATGGTAGCTGAACTTTCGGATGTTTTGATTAAAAGAGGAAGGAATGATGTCATTAAATCACTTGAAAGCCATGAAATTGATTATCACAGTGCCAGGCATACCTGGCATCCCACAGTTGTGGAATATACGGATAAAGAAAATTGGGATGAAGGCTATGGCAGATTTATAAGCGAAGAAAGACAAGGTATAAAAACTGTCAAGGACATTTTCAAGAGGGATAAGCTTTATGCGTCTGTTCCACCGGGAAATTGTATATCGGCCCAGGCCATTTACGGATATTCTGAGCTGGGAACAGATATTTACAGCGGTTCGTTGTTTAAAAATACAAAGGGAAAGGGAGTCTGGTTCTGCAATTTATTAAATCTTGAAAACAATTGTTATGTTGACTCTCTATTGCTTGAAAAAGGAATACGGGGCATTATGGAAAATATTAATGAATGGGAAAATTGGGAACGCCTGATTATGTGCTGCCATCCCAATATAATAAACCACGAGCAATTCTGGGATGCTTTGAATATGAAGGGTGAAAATCTTGTCAAATGGGGGGAATGGATTATACCGCCAAGCAGGCCGGATGAAAAAAAAGAAAGATTTTTTGAAGACTTCAAAAAAACAATACATATTTTAAAAGAAAATGGCAATTTCGAATTCACTACATATGGTGCTATATCTGATCGACAGAAGAAAAAAGGACACAGGATCATCACTTGTGAAATGCTGCTGAATTTTTTGAAACGCATCAAGGAGAATTTTTTCTATGTTGAACATTTTGGTGATAGTTATTCCCTTGCGGATATCTTTAAGGCAACCATCCATTTTTTATGTCAAAAGCAAGATGGTTACAAGGTTGAAAACTCTATAGGACCTCTATACGAGCCTCTCGGTGCAGAATATAATATAACTGTTTGCGCCGAAAAAATACGTGAGGCTGCAAATAAACTGTTCGGTGAAAAGATAATACCGCATGCAATACATATGGATACGATCGTATTGGGACCGAGAGATTTTTTAGAAGCGGCTGCTCAACTGTTAGAAGGAAAGGAATCAATACAGATTTCAAAAAAACCTCAGCTTCCTGACATTAATATGTTCTACAGGATGAACGATTTTAGTCTTGCAAATACATGGATGTATCCTGAAAGCTTTAAGGATGAATGGGTTACAAAAAGATTGAAATGGCAGTCATGGACTATCAGAAGTGAATGCTGATTTTAATTTCTAAATGGTAGCGTATACCATATTAAATATCATATTCCTGGTGATGGTCCATGACTTATAGCGCATGTGATGAATCCCTGTGAGTTTTATAGGATCTACTCATCCTGCAATGCGTCGTAGCCCTCTTCACCTGTTCGGATTTTTATAACATTTTCCACATCGTATATAAAAATCTTCCCATCACCGATGTTTCCGGTAAAGAGAACTGCCTTTGCCGCTTCAACCACTGTTTTAACAGGGACTTTGGTAACAACTATTTCCACCTTTACTTTCGGGAGGAGGTTTGATTCCACAGGATTACCTCTGTAGTAATTGGTGGAACCCTTTTGCATACCGCAGCCTAAAACCTGTGTTACCGTTATTCCCGTAATACCGATTTTGTCCATAGCAGCTTTTAATGCTTCGAATTTGCTCTGCTTTGTTATAATGACTGCCTTGGTAATTTTTACGTTTTTACTGCCGTTAATATCATGAGAAGCAGAAGGTGCGGCAGAAATAGTTTCCATAACCGCGGATTCTGTCAGGTTTGTGCCGTTTACCCCAAGAATAACAGGCATAAAGTCTGCATAACTGTTGACAATCCCATGTTCTTCCCGGTCAAGCCCCGCTATTTCTTCATCTTTTGACACACGGAGACCGACAGTCTTTTTAATAGCAAAGAAAACAGCAGTCATGGCAAAAGCCACCCAGGCTG
>CAZSVI010000024.1:4331-35959 GCA_964610205.1 uncultured Oscillospiraceae bacterium | reverse complement strand
CACGTTACAGACTATACGAACGCATCAAGAACCATGCTGTATAATATAAACAACCTTATGTGGGACAGGGACATTCTGAATATATTGAACATTCCGTATTCGATTCTTCCTGAAGTTAAACCTTCCTGCTCTTTGTTCTGTTATACGGACAGAAGTATATTTGGTAAGGAGATTCCCGTGGCATCTGTAATAGGTGATCAGCAGGCAGCATTGTTCGGCCAGGCATGTTTTGAGGCCGGCATGGCAAAAAATACGTATGGTACGGGCTGCTTCCTTCTGGTAAATACAGGAGAAAAACCTGTTTTTTCAATAAATAAACTATTAACAACCATAGCGTGGGGAATAGACGATAAAGTTACTTATGCCCTGGAAGGCAGTGTGTTTATCGCAGGTGCGGCTATCCAGTGGCTCAGAGACGGGCTTAAAATAATTAAAACCGCAAGGCAATGTGATGAATTTGCTGAGAGTGTGGAGGATACCAAGGGTGTATATTTTGTGCCGGCTTTTGCGGGAATGGGAACACCTTATTGGGATATGTATGCAAGAGGCGCCATATTCGGTCTTACAAGCGGAGTAAGGCAGGAGCATATTGCAAGGGCAACTCTGGAAGCCATTGCATATCAGGTTAAGGATCTTATTGAATGCATGAACAAGGATGCAAATTGCGGTATTGATTCCCTTAAGGTTGATGGAGGCGCAAGTGTCAGCAATATAATGATGCAGTTCCAGTCCGATATTCTGGGAGTGAATGTTCTAAGGCCCGAGGTTGTGGAAACTACAGCACGGGGAGCAGCTTTTATGGCAGGTTTGCAAACGGGTATGTGGTCTGGGATGGGTGAAGTTTTAAAAGTATGGAAAGCAGAACGTGTATATAAACCGAAGATGGATAAAGAACACAGCAGGAAGCTGTATCAGGGATGGGAAAAAGCGGTGGAACGTTCTCTCAAATGGATTGACGAGCAGACATGAATGTTTACTAAGTTCAAAGATATTTTTATAACGAGGTAAAGATGGTCCCGCCCACCTCTATAATAAATGTGTTTTGACATTTTTTGCTGTACTGAAATATTAAGATTAATAAGAAAGGTTATTAAAATGAAGGATATAAGTTTAAAATTAAGGCTATTGAGTTCTTTGGAAAAGGTTTTTGCAGACGAAGAACCGGTTAAAAAGCAATGGGAGAAGGCAACAATGCTTATGAATGAAGTCTTTTCCTTTCAGGTTGCATACAATTGGATCGGTAATATGAAAAAAAATGTTCAGGTTATTATTAATTCCAGGATTTCACAATGGATTACCATCAGTAAGATCGGTCTTGTCCCTTCTGAAATGCCATGCTTCTCAGATTATGACAGCAATGTATTAAGAACAGTGCCGGGATTATACCCGGATCCTCTTATACCTTTGGATGATGGGGGCATTACATTGCTTCCGGAGCAATGGAGAGCGTTATGGATTACTATAAATCCGGACAAAAAGGTCCATGCCGGGGTTTATCCGGTAGAAGTAATATTTTTGGAATCCTCAGGGGAAGAACTTGGAAGAGTTGAATTTAATATTGAATTGTTTGATGTGGATCTTCCTGAACAAAGGTTGATTCATACCGAATGGTTCCACGTTGATTGCCTGGCGGTATATTACGGGCTTGAGATTTTCGATGATGAACACTGGAAGAGGATTGGTCAGTTTATTGACACCGCAGTAAAGAATGGCATAAATATGATATTGACACCTCTCTTTACGCCTCCACTGGACACTGAGGTGGGAGGGGAAAGGCCTTCGGTACAGCTTGTCGATGTGGAAAAAATACATAATACCTATAGGTTTGGATTTGAAAAACTGAAAAAGTGGGTTGATTTGTGTCGGGCAAAGGGCGTAAAATACTTTGAGTTTTCACATTTGTTTACCCAATGGGGCGCCAGACATGCTCCCAAAATCATGGCTGCGGAAAATGGGAAACTAAAGCGTATCTTCGGATGGGATACCAATGCGACGGGAGAAGAATATTTAACGTTTCTGTCCCTGTTTATAAAGAAGCTGATTGAATTCATTAAAGATAATAATATAGAAAAATTTTGTTTTTTCCATGTATCGGATGAACCGGGCATAAAGCATCTGGAATATTATAAAAAAGCAAGCGATGCTGTTAACGGATTGGTAGAGGGATACCCGGTGATTGATGCATTATCGGATTACAGTTTTTATGAAACCGGTATTGTAAAAAATCCTATTCCGGCCACAGACCATATTAATGTTTTTCTGGAGAATAATGTTCCAAACCTATGGACATATTACTGCAATGGACAATATGACAGGGTATCCAACCGGTTTTTCAATATGCCTTCAGCCAGGAACAGAATTATTGGGATGCAGCTTTATAAATTCAAAATACGGGGTTTTTTGCACTGGGGTTATAATTTCTGGTATTCCCAATACTCACGTTATCCGATTGATCCGTTCCGCGTAACCGACGCGGGATATGCCTTTCCATCGGGAGACGCTTTTGTGGTATATCCCGGTAAAGATGCTCCTGTCGAATCATTAAGGCTTAAGGTCTTTTATGATGCCCTTCAGGACTTGCGAGCTCTTGAATTGCTTGAGGAGTTCATCGGCAGGGAGGCTGTTGTAAATATGCTGGAAGATGACCTGGAACAGCCGATTACTTTCTTTGAATATCCGAAGGAAGCGGAGTGGCTCCTTCAAAAAAGGGAACAGATAAACAGGATGCTCAAAAGCCTCGCATGTGATAAATAAAAACTCAAAGCCCAAGTTTATTCCATACTTTTGACTCCTGATAAAAACGGTTCAGCTTCTTTAAATTTGCGATCCACAGATAAATGACAAAGGGGATGAATAGTATCATTAACAGCGATATTCCAGCCATGAGGATAAAATTGAAAGTTCCGTGAAGCAATATGGGAACAATAAGGGAACGTGCAAAATAGTGGGAACGGGTTGCCTCGTCCGGGCTGAAACGGGCCAGTGACAGATAATATCCCATGGTTACCGCAAAAAGCATGTGGGCGGGAACACTTAAAATTCCGCGATACCAACCGATATATGGGTCGGCGTCGAAACCTGATACCACATACATGATATTTTCAATTGTGGCAAAGCCCAGAGCCGAATAGGCGCAATATATTATCCCGTCAAGTTTTTCATCAAAGGCCTGGTGGTTATATGCGATTTTCATGACTACCAGGCGCTTGAAATATTCCTCCGTCAAACCTGCTACTATAAAAGCCGTCCAGAAGATAGAAAATATCCCCCCAAAGAAATTGAAACCACTCAGAATTCGTTCCATGAAAATCGTAGGTACCGCTGCCAGCATTCCAAACAGAAAGAGCTTTAAAAGAAGCCGTACAGGTTCACGATCATACCGGTCGGTAAGATATAAGCCAAGGGAAAGTGCAATTCCCGGAATAACAGCAATAATAACCAATCTCAGGAAATCCATGTTCAAGTCCTTCCTTTTCTTCATAAACAGGTTATGATAAAATTATTCTACCTTATTCTTTGCAATATAGCTTTTAAAAAACAAAGTATAAATTTCCATTGCTGGAATCAACACTATTTTAGCACAATGAAAGGGTTATGCAAACAAAATGAAAAACAGCGGAAAATATATAATAGAATCCTTTGAGCCGGTAGTATATTCCGATAGCCGGGTGCTTATACTCGGGACCATGCCGGGGCAGGAATCATTAAGGCGGCGGCAGTATTATGCCCATCCGCATAACCTTTTCTGGCCGTTGATTTATAGAATATTCGGGCAAGAACCGGAGGCTGAATATACACGGCGTATCCGGTTTTTGAGAAAGAAAAAAATCGCTCTCTGGGATGTATTTCGAAGCTGCCGGAGAGAAGGAAGTCTTGACAGCCGGATTATCCGGCAGGAGATGAATGATGCGGCGGCTCTTGTTAATGCAGCCCCGGAAATAAGATATGTTTTCTGTAATGGAAAGATGGCGGGGAAGCAGTTTCAACGAAATATTCTGCCGCAAATAAAACGCGAAATTTGCTATTCTCAGCTTCCATCGACAAGTCCCGCAAACGCATCGGTTCCATATGCGGTTAAACTTGACAGATGGCTTCAGGTAAGATATGCGCTTGGTGATAACATACTGTACCGTTCGGTTCTGGAAGCGGAGTTCGGAATTATATCGGTTTATTCAAATGGATCCGAAATTATAAGGGTATGCCTTCCGGGTGGAAATGAGAATCAGCCGGTAAATAACGCAATCTTTGACGGTGATGCCCTTGGGCAGACTACAAAGGAACAGATCCGGGAGTACCTGGCAGGAGAGAGGAAGGTATTCAGTGTTCCCGTAAAAGCTTACGGGACGTTGTTTCAGGAAAAGGTGTACCGTGCATTATCGGATATTCCGTATGGATTCACGGTTTCCTATGGTGAACTGGCATTCGGAATAGGGAATGGAAACGCTGCAAGAGCAGTAGGACAGGCAGTAAGGAAAAATCCGGTTCCGATACTGGTTCCCTGCCACCGTGTAATTGGAGCCCACCGAAAAAATATCGGGTTTATGGGTATCCGGAACAATCCTGTACAGAATATGCTTTTGGAATTGGAACAGAGAAATTTAAAGAGCAGGAAGGAAGATAACCGATGATTTTTCTTTATGACGGGAGCTTTGAAGGCCTTCTGACCTGTGTGTTTGAAGCCTATGTGTCAAAGGAGCGGGACATCTCAATAATACCGTCAGGTAATTACAGGCATTCTTTTCTTGATGAAGCAAAGCTGGTGGACACGGATATGGAAAAATTCCAGCGGGTTTATTCCTCAATATCCAAAAAGATATCAATAAGGGCCCGGGAAATTATATACAGGGCGTGGCTCAGTGAAGACGAGAAAGCTTCTGATTTAATTTTTTATTTTTTGAAAATCGGATACAGGATGGGTGCGAAAGTTTCAGACTATATTCAGGATCCTTCCATCAGTGCCATTATGGATTTGAACCGAAGAGTGGGAAGAGAAGTTCACCGGTTTTTAGGCCTTCTGAGGTTTCAGGAAATCTCAAAGGGCATTTTTTATGCCGGGTATGAACCCGATCATAATATCACGGTACTTATAGCGCCGCATTTTACCGAACGGCTTGCCCGCCAGCCTTTTCTGATTCATGACAGGAAAAGGAATATATGTGCAGTATATAACGGACAGGAAATGATATTAACCGATGAGGCTCCCACCGTTTCCATAGAAAGGACTGAAACAGAAGATGAATACTCGAAACTCTGGAAAGCGTTCTTTAAGACGGTAGCCATAAGGGAACGAAAAAACCCCAGGACACAGATGCAGTTTATGCCGAAAAAGTATTGGAAAAACCTCACCGAGATGCAGGAGGAATGATTTGCCTTTTCGGATGTACCGACTACTAATCGGTGATTTGCGTAAAATAATGAATTGCTTGTACAGCGATGTGAGAGAGAGGTGGCTGAAAAATCATCTGCTTTCCTTTATCAAATTTCTAAGGCTTCCGCTTCTATAAGTAGGGATTCTTTGTTGACGGGTCGAGGCTTGTGGTGCGTTCCGGTGGGTACGCACCTTTGTTCCCGCTTCGGTGGGGTAGAGTCCTCCATCGAAGTTCCGATGTTCAGCTTTAGCTGAACGAGTTCACTACTTCCGCTCCGATACCCGGCTTGTAGCCTGACGATGTATACCTTATTTCCCCATGCGAATCAATGACAAATACCAGCGGAAAGTCCATTCCCGGTTTTTTCGCGAGTCCCGAAACCATCATATTCAGGGTCCCGTTTTCGGAGTCAATACTGAATAATGTTTGTTTAGGCAGACCACCGCAGAAATCGGTTTTAAACAGAGATGTCATTTTATCGCCGCGGGCACAAAGTATTATCTGCCCGCCCCAGGCGTCGAATTCTGCGGAAAGATCGCATAATTCACTAAGTAAATGTTTTGAGGGCTCCATATCAGGCTCGATCCAGGCGACAACAATCCCGTGTTCAGATAATATCTCTTTAAGGTCTGTTTGTTTTCCCTTTATCAAACCTATGCTTACCCCATCCTTTGAAAATTCAAGATTTTTATCAATTATAGTAAAACCGCATGAATCGGGAACAGTTCCCAGAACCGACACATTGCCTTCTTCCTTACGGTAGGAAACGACAACCTCGGCGGTTTCTCCGGGTTTAACTGCAAATACCGTCATACGGATCAGACAAGTACCGTCTGAAATTCGGTTTCCTGTAACCAACCTGTAGATTCCGGGCATAACCTCGATTGAATCTTCAAATTTGCTCCATTCCAATCCTTCATAATTCAGGCTTTGAAATATATTTTCCTCAAAGCGCGCGAGGGAGAAATCTATAAAATATCTGGGCTTTTCCTTATACCCCGGCTCTTTTACAAGCCTGATTCCGCCAGACACACCAGAACCGTCTGTATGGCGCGAACACTCAAAATTTGGATTATCCTGATTGACATCCTTCCAGACGTGATCCTCAAGGAATTGGGGCCTTTTATCGGCAGGGTTCAAACGTGCCGGTATGCCAAAACTCCTGGCCATGGCTGCAAAAACAATATCACGGGATAATCTGTCTGCTTTTTTCAGTTCAAAGGTTCCCTTAGGGGTAGCTGATCCGTTGTAATATGTATAGCCTTCAAGAACCTGAATATTGTTTTTGACCCAGTCCGCGAGACGCTCAGGGCATTCCCGGAAGCTTTCCTGTTCTTTGACGGTAAAATTTTTCTGGAAAAATAATCTGTAATCACATATCATTTCATGCAGAATACGGGGACACAACACATAGTTCGTATATATTTGATTATCAAAAATCTCCTGGAAAGCAGAGGCTCCATACAGATGATCTTTAAGAACAGGCCTGAAGGTATCGGTCAGATCTTTTTCAGCAAGGACTTCCAGCAACTTTAAAGCTAACTCTCCATATACGGGAGTTTCTTCCTTCAGGAAAGCAGCTATTTCACGGCTGTTGCCCCTGGCTTTTTTAAGTACGTTCCATACCCGGTCTGAAGGCAGGGACAACCCGCATGCGGCTTCCTGAATCACTTTTCCCGCAAGGAATGAGGATTCATATTCAGCTCGGATCCTGTCCTCTTCCTTAAGCCGTATATTGTTCCTGTTCAGTTCCTCTTCGGTGGGATCCTCCGCGTCTATATGCGTTTGAACAGGCGGTATCATATCAAGTTCATGTGATTCACAAGCCGGGAGTTCGAATGAGAGTGAAATTCCAAAGGTATCTTCCTCTGCGGTACATATCTTTTTATATCCCCAGCCCTTGCTGCTTGTGGCATGAACCATCAGATCACCAAAGCCTGTTGTCATAGAAACCTCACCTGTATCATCGGCGGTCAGTCTGGCTATTGTAGAAAATTCGCCTGAATTAAATACCTGGAAGTGTATTAACGAGCCAGGAACGGGATTACCCGTTTGATCAGTTGTTCTAACGGAAATTTTTTTAACAGGCGCATAATTTTTCAGTAAATTGAGTTCTATGTACCACTTATCAGACAGAGTAATCTCCTCCGGTCCTGTATAATTGCCAGGAACACGGGTATTCACCAGCATTGCTCTGCGTGCCGGATCCTTGAACCATCCGTTATTAAGCCGGGCATCAGGCTCACATGCCCCCAAATAACTCCACTTTCCATCAGCCCAGGCCTCAACCCATGCATGATTGTCATCGCAGTGCGCCCATCTGGGGGTATAGCATTGCCGGGCCGGTATGCAGAGGCTTCGTAAGGCAGACACGGTAAGAGTGGATTCCTCACCGCAGCGTCCTAGAGTTCTTCGGATCACTGTAAGCGGCGACGAAGTTCTCGGATCGCACCCGATATAAGTTGCCCTTTCGTGACACCAATGGTTCACTTCAAGGATGGCATCAGTCATGGACAAATCCCTGATCCTGCTATACAGTTCAATGAACAAAGAGCTCCGGCAATTTTCAATATTCTCATTATTGACACGGTAGGGTAGTACAAAGTGTAAAAACAGGGAGACAGGTATTTTATTTCCCCATGGGATCATTCTTAGAATACGGAATGTATCCCTGACATGATCCAGAAAAAGGTCCCCGTTATAGTCAGCAAGATCATTTAAAGACATATAGGCATAAAGAAATTTCATGGCTATTATTTCTTCAGTACTGAGATCTTCTTCAAATACCTGGAATAACGCATGTTCTCTTTCGGAGGCGATTTCTCTTTTTTGCTTAAATTTTTCCTCTATAACGGATAGATAGCTGCTGTCCGGTTTAAATACAAAATCACTCATCTGCTTTATTTCCCCCATGTATCATATCATTTTAACCATATGTCAGGCCAACTCCATACAGGAATAATCTAAAATGCAACTTCAACTTTAAATTTTTCTCCGGCAGGCAGGGAAATTGAACGTTCGGCGGCATCAAATTCCGCCTGCCTACCGTTTATTCTTGCCCACAAAATCAGCACTGAAGGATCATCTATCGGTGAAACATAATATTTCTTTGACGATACGGAATTATCCATATTAAAATGAAGGATAGCCGGCTGCTTATGAACATAGGTATTGAGATAGAGGTAATTAAGCAGGGCATGTTCCATTTCATGGTAAGAGGTACGCCATGGCGCTGCTTTGCTTCCGTCACCCTCAGGATTGCCGTCCGGTGATACGGCGGTAAAAACACCGCCGTATTTTATATCTCTCAGATGTTTATACCAGAAGGTTTCACTCTTTATATAGCGTTCCAGATATTCATTTTCATTAGTGAGACGATAAAGCTGAAGCTGCATGAAACAACCATAATTCTGAATCCAGTTGAAAACTTTGTAAAAAGGTGCGGGACGGTAGGGATATTCCTTTTCCACCATATCAAACCATCCCCCGTGCCCGGAATCCCACCCGTACCGGTTGATTCTGTCGCCAAGAGCCTTTCCCTGTTCCAGGTATGTGGTATTACCGGTTTGATGGTAGAGACGAAGAAAAGAAAGCGCGGCGGTGAGTTGAGCACCTATATGTATATATTCAATGCCATCACTGATATATGGCTTAAACCTCCACTGACGATCCAATTCGTTCATATATCCGTTTATCCAGCCATTTTCAGTGTCAACCATGCGCTCAAGCGTCAGATCGGTTAACCGACATTCCCATTCCAGAATGCCGGGTTCTCTTGTAGCCAGCCACAGGTTCAGCAATAATGAGCCGACATATCCATAGTGGGCATGCTTGTTCTTTCCCGAATCCTTAACGCTCAAATCTCTTTCCAATGCCTGATAGTATCCATCGAAACTGTTGTCGTAACCATATTTTTTCTGAATATTAACAGACTGAAAAATATATGGCAGTACGGAGGAATTTCCGGCAGTAAAATAATACATTGTAAGACCGACATTGGTATAAAGCTGTAACGGTATACTCTTTGTCATCTCCTTTGGTTTTCCTTCACATGTCAGAAGATCGAACCACCCGCCATATTCCTTATCCCAGGCATGTTTCATCAGAAATTCGGCGCCTTCATGGGCTGCCTCTATATATTTATCTTCTCCTGATAACAGGTATGCTGACGAAAAACCGAATATATGGCGGCTAATCATCGCAGGGTATTTATCCCATGAACCCACAGGCTTCCATTCACGGGATAGGTTTGTGTAAAAGCCGCCGTTTTCCTTATCTCTTGCATTATTATACCAATGCGGTATTAAGTCGTTCAGGGCATGCCGCTTCCAAAATTTCGCATCTAAAAACAATGCTTCATCAGCAGTGATATCTCCTGATATATTCATAATTTAGATCCTCCCTTAAAATTCCTATTTATATAGAAGTAATATCCGAACATCATTGATTAATCTGAAGCTATATAAGAATAATATACAACACCTTAAAAAATGTCAATATAAAGAAAATTATTTACCTTTTCATTCCAGACAACAGGCTCGTTATCGGGAACGGGGTGATAAAAGTCCGGTTATATCTCCGGTAGTAGCGTATGTTCGTTTTTATTCATACTACCCAAAGCCCGGTTAAAAGGATATAATAAACTCATTAATAGAATATGGAGTGATGATATGCTTACAAAGAGGATAATACCATGTCTGGACGTACATAACGGACGGGTCGTGAAGGGTGTCAATTTTGTCAATCTCATTGATGCCGGAGACCCTGTTGCATGCGCTTCGGCATATGATAAAGCAGGCGCTGATGAACTGACATTTCTGGATATTACGGCTACTCATGACGCCAGGAATATCGTGGCGGATATGGTGTCACGGGTTGCTGAGCAAGTGTTTATACCCTTTACAGTAGGTGGAGGTATACGAAGTGTGGAAGATTTCAGGGAAATCCTTCTGGCCGGCGCCGACAAAATCTCAGTTAATTCCGCCGCTGTGAATCGACCGGAATTGATTACCGAAGCTGCATTGAAATTTGGCAGTCAATGCGTTATCGTGGCGATTGATGCAAAAAAAAGGGAGGAAGACTCCGGTTGGAATGTTTATATTAACGGTGGAAGAATCAATACCGGAAAAGATGCAGTTGAGTGGGCTGTTGAAGCTGAAAAACGCGGAGCGGGAGAAATACTGCTGACCAGTATGGATCGGGACGGAACCAAGTCAGGATATGATCTTGAGCTAACCAGGCAGGTGGCTGAAGCTGTAAAAATTCCGGTCATAGCATCAGGAGGCGCGGGAACGATGGAGCATTTCAAGGATGCTGTTACCATTGGAAAAGCCGACGCCGTTCTGGCTGCTTCGTTATTCCATTTTGGAGAAATGAGAATAAAAGAATTAAAGCAGTATCTGAAAATTGAAGAAGTTGAAGTAAGGAGTTGATTTACACTGCACAATAAATAACAGAAACTTGACAAAAAAATCACAAAGATGATATAATAAATCCAGACATTTACAGTTATATAGAAATATAGATAGATATCAGGAGGTATTGAAAGTATGGAAAAAAAGATTTCTATGGCAGTTATAAGAAGGCTTCCAAGATATTATCGATATTTAAACGATCTGTTAAAAAATAGTGTGAAGAGGATTTCTTCAAGTGAGCTTAGCGAGAGGATGGGAATTACTGCTTCTCAGATACGTCAGGATTTAAATTGCTTTGGTGGTTTTGGTCAACAAGGGTATGGATATAATGTAGAATTTCTTAACTCGGAAATTGGAAAAATTCTTGGAGTAGACAGACGCTTTAACACAATTATTGTTGGAGCCGGAAACATGGGAAATGCCCTCGCGAATTATGCCAATTTCAAAAAACGCGGATATGACCTTATTGGTATATTTGACATAAGTCCTGAAAGGGTAGGAAAAGAAATTAACGGTATACGCATTTTTCATATGGATATGCTGGATGCTTTTTTAGAGAAAAACAGGGTTGATATTGCTATTCTTACCGTACCCAGTGGGAATATATCGGAGGTGGCGGAAAAAGTTACCGCCCTTGGTGTAAAGGGAATATGGAACTTTTCTCCACAGGATTTGAAGGTTTCCAGTGATGTCGTTGTGGAAAATGTTCATTTAAGTGACGGTTTGGCGGTTCTTGGATATAGGCTGAAGGAACTTGGATAGGGCCTCAGTCATCCTGTAATACCGTGAGAATGCAAAAACACTGTATGCCGAGTCCTTTCCCAAAGTCGGTCAGTCCTTCGCCGGTTGTTGCTGTTATGCCGACAGAAGATACATCAATCCCAAGAAGAGAAGCAATGTTTTTTTTCATCGCAGGTATAACCGGGCTTATTTTCGGTGTCAGGCATTCTATAGAAAAAGAAACATGAGATATCAAGCCTCTTAGGAATTTCAAGGATTCAAGGAGATATTTCCGGCTATCAGTAATTCCATCCTGAAGGCATATTTTATCGGATATCTCCCCCAAAATATTAACGCCGCTGATACCTGATATTGCGTTTGTCAATGCATGGAGTATAACATCGGCGTCACTGTTTCCAAGAAGAGGGGAGCCTTCAAGGGGAATACCTCCCAACATTAGCTTTTTTTCCTTGTTTTCCTCATCAAACCTATGGCTGTCCTGGCCTATAGAAACCTTTATCATAAACCCACCTCTGAATCACAGATTAAAAGCATATCTTCTTTTATTTATGTTGAAGCGTTTCTGCTCAAACAATCTGCTTGCTTTTCCTCGCTCTGAGTCACAGGCGCCAGGTTTTAACTCCGCAAGGCTGCATCCGGAGAAAAACCACATATTAATTATCTTTCGCTGTAGTACTCTATGATGTATTATTAAACAGATTTGTGAAAATGTCAATATTAATTCTCTGTCAAACCCACATAGACTTTGAGCACCCATTGAAATTGGATTTCACGAAATTTATTTATCAAAACCGGGTATTATGATTGGTTTTTGTTTTGCCAAATATCCCCCTAAGAATCCAGTCTCATAGTAGCCACAGTTGAGAAAGCACTCGCATAAGCGGCTTATCCGACTTCAGAGTAACCCATGTTGTGTATTAAGCATATACTGTCAATGTATCCGAACTGGGGGAGATTCTTTTGATACCTGCCGTAACAGTCGAAAACATTTCAATGAAATATCATACGATAGATGGAGAGATCACAGCTCTTGACAATGTTTCATTTACCGTATCCGAAGGTGAATTCATAGGGATTGTCGGCCCCAGCGGGTGCGGTAAATCAACCCTTTTGTCTATAATTGCAGGCTTATTGGAGCCTTCAGATGGTAAAATATCTATTTTTGGAGTGCAATTAAAGGGAGTTTGTCCTAAAATAGGGTATATGCTTCAAACAGACAGCCTGTTTGAGTGGCGAACAATTTATAAAAATGTCATGCTGGGCCTGGAAATTCAAAACAGGGTTACACCGGAAGAAATTCATGATGTGGAAACATTGTTAAAAAAATATGGTTTATATATGTTTAAAGATCGTTATCCATCGCAGCTTTCGGGTGGAATGCGTCAAAGAGCGGCATTAATTCGTACTCTGGCTGTAAAGCCTGATATTCTTCTTTTGGATGAAGCTTTTTCCGCTTTGGACTATCAAACCAGACTGGCTGTAAATGATGATATTTATAAAATTATAAAAAGTGAAAATAAAACAGCCATCATGGTAACCCACGATATTTCAGAAGCCATAAGCATGTCAGAACGTCTTTATATGCTATCGAAGCGTCCCGGTACAGTAAAGCTGTGCGTAAATATTCATTTTGCAATGAATGACAGAACTCCATTGTCATCACGAGAAGCTCCCGAATTCCGGGAATATTTCAACAAAATATGGAGGGAGTTGGACGTACATGTCTCATGAAAAAACATCTGCGGAACAAATACAATATCTGAAAAAGGTAGAGAGACAGAAACGTATAATTTTATGGTTAAGAGTATTGATGCTTGTTATATTGATCGCTGCATGGGAGGTTGCAACGCGAGCGCAGTGGATGGATTCGTTTATATTCAGCAGTCCTTCAAGGATCTTAAATACTCTTATCAGGCTGTATGGGGATGGAATCATTTGGTTGCATGTATGGACCACTTTATGGGAAACGGTTATTGGTTTTTTGCTGGGTACAATATTCGGGATTCTAATAGCTATTGTTTTGTGGATTTCCGAAACCTGTTCAAAGGTACTGGAGCCCTATCTTGTTGTAGCAAATGCGTTGCCTAAAATTGCGCTTGGACCTGTTTTTATTGTCTGGCTCGGGGCGGGCTCATTTTCAATTATTGCAGTTGCTGTCAGTGTATCACTTATTGTAACGGTTCTTGAAGTATATACCGGATTCAACGAGGCTGATATTGAAAAAATCAGACTGGTTAAAAGTTTTGGCGCGACTAAAAAACAAGTTCTAAAAAAGGTAATACTGCCTTCGTCATTTCCTGTAATGATGAACTCGTTAAAGGTTAATGTAGGTCTTTCATGGGTTGGAGTTATTGTAGGAGAATTTCTTGTTTCAAGAGCAGGCCTTGGGTATCTGATTGTGTACGGAGGTCAGGTATTTCAATTGGATCTTGTTATGACCAGTGTTGTAATTCTTTCAGTTTTAGCAGCTCTGATGTATTTTGGTGTACAGCTTCTTGGGAAAGGTATATCTTCGAAATATTAATTTGGTTTAGGGAGGATTGTTCTATGAAACTGATGCGCTTTATTTTGGTGTCTTTATTAATCTTAATGCTGGTTTTGCCAGGCTGCGGAACAAAAGAATTAAAGGAAATTACATTATGTGAGGTTACCCATTCCATTTTTTATGCTCCACAGTATGCAGCAATAAACAAAGGTTTTTTTGAGGAAGAAGGGTTAAAGGTAACATTAGTGAACGGTGCAGGTGCTGATAAGGTAATGACAGCGGTTTTGTCCGGACAGGCCGATATAGGTTTTTCAGGCCCGGAGGCATGTGTTTATGTATACAATGAAGGTAAGGAGGATTATGGTGTTATTTTTGCCCAATTGACTAAAAGGGATGGTTCGTTTTTTGTAGCCAGGGAACCAATGCCCGACTTTAAGTGGGAGAATGTAAGAGGAAAGTATATAATAGGCGGAAGAAAGGGCGGGGTTCCAGAAATGACTCTGGAATATGTTCTCAAACAAAATAATTTAATTCCGGGTGTGGATGTTGAGGTTGATACATCAATACAGTTTGCGTTGATGGGAGGCGCTTTTTTATCAGGACAGGGTGATTTTGTTACCTTGTTTGAGCCTGTTGCTTCAAGTATTGAAAGAGAAGGTAAAGGTTATATCGTAGCGTCCATCGGTGCAGAAAGCGGTGAAATACCTTATACCGCATATTATGCAAAAAACAGTTATATAAATAAAAACCGCAATATAATTCAGGCTTTTACAAATGCGATTTATAAAGGTCAGCAATGGGTTGAAAATAATAGCAATACAGAAGTTGCCAAGGCTCTTTCGGAGTCTTTTCCGGATACGGATTTAGAGATGCTGGAAACCGTTGTGGCGCGTTATAAAAAACAGGATACATGGAACAAAACTCCTATTATGAAAGAAGAGGCTCTGCTCCGTCTTCAGGAGGTAATGAAGGAAGCCGGAGAGTTAAAGGATTTAGCACCTTTCAATGAATTAGTGGATAATCAATTTGCGGAGGAAGCCATAAAGAAATAAAAGGGAATTTGATTTCTGGCTGTTTCAATGTGTATTGTAACCGTAACTATACAGTGATTACTTTGTCTTGAGCTATTGTAATTATACAATAGCTCTTCAAATGAATCAGAATTACAGTAAACAACAAAATGAAAAGAATCCATGGCATACTTGAAGCGTACCCCATTTTGTAAAAACTGATTTTAAGAAAAAGTTTTTTCCAACTCTTTGTACCCTTTCTTAATAGTCTTTTTCAATTTTCATGCGTTGTACCGTATCTATCCATCAAGAAACCTTGTCTTGAAAAAAATAATAGATTAAGATAGTATAGATACATAATAACTTCACTGGACTGCATCGTGAAGATGAATTTATATTATACATTAGGAGAAATTATTCAACAAAGGCAAATAAGGAACAGTTATATAGAACTGTAAAGAAGGTAATGATACGGGAGGGTTTAAATGAAACGCGGAAAATACTACATCACAACACCGATTTATTATCCGAGCGGGAAGCTTCATATAGGGCATTCCTATACTACAGTTGCGGCGGATACAATGGCCAGGTACAAAAGACTGCAGGGCTATGATGTGATGTTTTTAACCGGAACCGACGAGCACGGGCAAAAAATTCAAAGGGTTGCGGAAGAACAGGGAGTGAATCCGAAGGAATATGTTGATAATATTGTTGAAGGGATAAAAAAACTTTGGTCACTGATGAAAATTACAAATGACAAGTTTATAAGGACAACGGATGTAGAGCATATTGAAGCTGTTCAGAAGATTTTTAAAAAGCTCTTTGAAAAGGGAGATATATATAAAAGTGAATATGAGGGATGGTATTGCACGCCCTGTGAATCATTCTGGACCGAAACACAATTGAATGAAGGAAAATGTCCGGACTGTGGCCGCAGTGTGGAGTTAACCCGCGAGGAAAGTTACTTTTTCCGCCTTTCAAAATATCAGGATCGGCTGATTAAGCATATGAATGACAATCCGGATTTTATTCAGCCTGTCTCAAGAAAGAATGAAATGATAAATAACTTCCTGAAACCCGGCCTGGGTGATCTCTGTGTTTCCAGAACATCATTCAAATGGGGAATTCCTGTAACCTTCGACGAACGGCACGTGGTGTATGTCTGGATTGATGCACTGTCAAACTATATTACGGCGTTGGGATATCTTTCTGAAAATGAGGATAAATTTCACCGGTACTGGCCTGCGGATGTCCACCTTGTGGGAAAGGAAATCATCCGTTTTCATACCATTATCTGGCCTGCAATGCTTATGGCACTTGACCTTCCCCTGCCGAAGCAGGTTTATGGTCATGGATGGCTTGTGCTGGAAGGCGGAAAAATGTCAAAATCAAAGGGCAATGTGGTGGATCCTGTTATACTTGTTGATAAATACGGGCTTGATGCAATACGGTATTTCCTGCTGCGGGAGGTTCCTTTTGGTTCTGACGGCCTGTTTTCCAATGAAGCGCTTATTCAAAGGATAAACTCGGATCTTGCCAATGACCTGGGTAATCTGGTAAGCAGAACCGTTGCGATGATTTACAAGTATTTCGGGGGAGCGCTTCCTGAAGCAAGAGAAAAGGGCGAACCTGACAATGACCTGATTAGTGTTGTAATGGAAACACCGTCTAAAGTCGAAAATCTCCTTGACCAGCTGCAGTTCAGTACTGCCCTTCAGGAAATATGGAAAGCCATTTCAAGGACCAATAAGTATATAGATGAGACCATGCCCTGGATATTGGCCAGGGATGAGAACACCAAGCCGCGTCTGGCACAGGTGTTATATAATTTAACGGAGAGCATCCGGATTGTGTCCATTCTTATTCAGCCCTTTATGCCTGAAACTACGGAGAAGATCAGGGAGCAGATAGGGTTCTGTGAGAGCTGTCTCAGTTGGGAAAGCGCGAAAGAGTGGGGAAAATATTCCGGAAAGCAGCCGGTTAAGCCTGGTGATATAATTTTCCCCAGAATTGATTTTGCAAAAGAAATGGAGGAGCTGAAAAAAATAAATGGCAGGGCGGAAGAGAAAAAAAACCTGCCGGAACTTTTGGAGCAGGTTTCCATTGATGACTTTGCAAAGCTAGATTTGAGAGTTGCAAAAGTAATTACCTGTGAAAAGGTAAAAAAGTCGGATAAGCTGTTAGTGCTGCAGTTGGATATTGGCATTGAAACCCGGCAGGTTGTGTCGGGGATAGCTAAATTTTATACCCCTGAGGAAATGATCGGCATGAAGGTCATTATGATAGCCAACCTTAAGCCTGCTAAATTAATGGGGATAGAATCACAGGGTATGATTCTTGCCGCCGGTGACAAAGGTGACAACAAGCTGGCGCTTGCGACAGTGGATGCTGATATGACTGTTGGATGCAGGATTTCATAACGGATGACGCAAACGCTCATTGAATAATGAGGAAATGTAATGATTATTGATTCCCATGCGCATTATGACGACGAGAAGTTTGATAATGACAGAGAAGAGATACTTAAAAGAATACAGAACCATGGGGTGGTAAGGGTTGTAAATCCGGCAAGCAATGCGGATTCTGCCCGTAAATGCCTGAAAATGGCTAAAGAGTATGACTTTTTATATACTGCTGTCGGTATACATCCCCATGACGCTAAATACATTACTGAGAATACATTGGATAGCTTCAGGGATATGGCCGGTTCATCTAAGGTTATAGCGGTTGGAGAGGTTGGCCTTGACTACTATTATGATTTTTCTCCGAGAGAGATACAGAGATCATGTTTTATAGCGCATATACGGCTTGCCAGGGAACTAAAGCTGCCTATGATTATACACGACAGGGATGCCCATAAGGATATTCTGGATATTATACGGGAGGAAAAGGCGAGTGATGTTGGAGGCGTTTTCCACTGTTTTACCGGAAGCGTGGAAATGGCAAAGGAAGTATTGGATTTAGGCTTTTATATTGCTTTGGGCGGGGCGGTCACATTTAAAAACGCAAAAAAGCCGGTTGAAGTTGCAAAATATGTACCGATGGACAGGCTGCTTGTTGAAACAGACAGTCCGTATATGGCTCCGGTTCCCTATAGGGGGCAAAGGAATGATTCCACAACCCTTTCGGAAATAGTACAAAAAATAGCACAGGTTCGTGAAACGGACCTTACTCAAATAATGAAAGCTACAACCGTAAACGCCGACAGACTTTTTGGTCTGAACCTCTCTCTGCAGGAGGAAGGAATATGAAACGTTTTGTTGTGATAGTTACTTCTCTTTTGATTATCTTTGTATTTATTGCGTTAAATTATCTGTTATGGGACAGGGAAAGCCTTGTTACATTAGGAGAATCCAAGCAAGCCAGTATAGATGCGCTGAGCCGTATCAATATGACCTTAAGTGAGGATAAAAACAGGCTGGAACAAAGGAATGAAGAATTAAACAGTCAACTTAAATCCCAGGAGGATAAAATAAAAGCACTGGAAACAGATATTTTTAACCAGCAGATTCTGATTGATGACAAGACACAATTCATTATGGAGCTTAAGACACAGATTAATCCCGAACCGATTCAAACCGCAACAATGGGATGGATTGAAGCACTTTCTGAAAAAAGCTATTCAGCGGCGTTTATTAAGAGCGGATCAAGTTGCAGATTCTGGGGAAATATTTGGTCATTAAGGATTTTTACAGATTTTTTTGACAAAAATGTTAAGCAGATTCAATTATTTCAGTTAGATGAGAATAATCTGATCGCTATTGAGATCTTCCCGTCAGATACACCTGATTGGGAAATGATTGTTCTGCTGCATGTGGATATTGTCCTTACGGAAGACTCGGATCAGGAGTATTTAGCCAGCGGAGAGAATGTTTTAAGATTTACCTATACATATAGCGATCGGTTGGAGCAATGGCAGATTTCTTCGATAGAAAACGAAAAAGCCGAAAACCAAGAAGATACGGAACAGCTAACTGAGGACGAGCAGCCTCAGGATATGGCCGGATAATTTAAAATATATTTTCATAGATATAGAGTAAGCAGCGGTTAGAGCTTAGGCCATGAGGGAAGGGATGTTTATTCCTGAACAGTAACACCTTTTACCCCCCCTCCGTTATGCGGTTAGGGTTTGGCGCGGGTTGACAATAGATGGGTAATAGGTTATTATTGTATAGCTTGTGTTTGCCAAAGGAGGTAAAGTAAGGGTAAAACGAGCAGCTGATATCCGGAAAAATCCGGGTAAATTCCCTATAGGAAAAGGATAAAGGTATAAAATAGATAAAAAGCCTATGTCCTTGACAGATAGGCTCCGGTTATAACCGGGGGTTCAAAACCAAAAGGGCAGTAAAAAAATTGAATTTCCTGATATTTTGCCTTTACAGAAAAACAGGGCAGAAGGAAGAGGGATTCATTTTATAAAGAGATATGGGAGGAATGCCTTACTTTGGGAATGATGAAAGGAAGTTGAGAATGGCAAGTTTTATGCTGGGTTACGTGAAGCGTACCCTGCCCCTTAAACGGATTTTTGTTTTGTTTGCTGCATTGCTGTTATCCGTAATGATTGGGTACAGCTTGTACAGCGGGCTGAAAAAGGAACTTATGATTGTTGACGGTAACAACAGATTTCATATTAAAACTATGGGAGACGATGTAGAAACAGTCTTTGAGCAAATAGGTGTTGGAATCGAATCCTGGGACTATGTAAGTGTGCCTCTTACAATGGTGCTTTCCGGCAGTACTGCCCAGGAAGTCTTTATTAAACGGGCGGTACCGGTAAATATTTACCTTGAAGGAAGAACGACTCAGATAATGACATATTATGATACCGTAGGCGAGACCATAGAAAAAAATGGAATTGTAATTGGGCTGCTGGACAGAGTAAAGGGACATAGTTTGAGTGATCCAATTTTAGCCGGTATGGATATAAAAATAATCCGGGTGAGGGAAGAATTACTTATCGAAAAAGAGGATATACCGTATACAGTAATCCAAACTCCGGATGAGGTAATGAACCGTGGAGAGCAGAAGATTACACAGAAAGGTATTGACGGAATTCTTGAAAAATACTACAAGTTAACTTATGAGGATGGGCGAATTACGGCAAGAGATTTTTTAGAGGAGAAAATTGCAGAAGAACCTGTTAATGAATTGGTACAGGTTGGAACAGTTCCCAATTTTAATACTTCACGCGGGGATCTTGTACGGTATTCCAAAGTACTGGAGATGAACGCAACCGCATACACATCCCGTTTTTCCTGTACTGGTAAAAATCCCGGGGATCCGGAATTTGGAATATGTTATACAGGTATGAATGCCCGGGAGGGAATTATTGCCGTTGACACTAAAGTAATACCATTGTATACAAAGGTATATGTAGAAGTGGTCGGCAGCACGAAAGACTACGGTTTTGCGATTGCCGGAGATATAGGAAGCGCAATAAAGGGTAACCTTATAGATCTGTATTTTGATTCCGGTGAAGCTGTTGACAGCTGGGGCAAGAAAAAAGTAAGGGTCTACATTTTAAATGAACAGAATGATACACGCTGGAAAACTACAAGCTATACCAAGTGATTCAGAGTTTAAGTGAGCTTAACCTTTAGTCCGTACCGGAACATTCAGTTCCGGTATTGTTTTTCCAGAGCATAAGCGCTCATTGAATTTGGGAGGTAGCGTTTTTTGATAAATACCAATGAAGTGTTGAAAAAGTATAAAATAAGGCTGACAAAGTCGCTGGGGCAGAATTTTCTTACCGATATCAACATTATCAAAAAAATCGCGGATGCAGGAGAACTGACCGGGAATGACCTTGTAATAGAAATCGGACCTGGAATAGGTGCTTTAACGGCAATTCTTGCACAACAGGCAGGGAAGGTAGCTGCCATAGAAATTGACAAAAATCTTATTCCCGCATTGCATGAAACCATAGGAAGTCATAAGAATGTAACAGTAATTAATGGGGACATATTAAAAGTGGATATACGGTCTATTATAAGTGATTGGAAAGGAACTGTAAAAGTAATTTCCAATCTTCCATATTATGTAACTACACCGGTTGTCATGACTTTTTTGGAAAACGATCTGCCAATTGAAACAATGGTGCTGATGGTTCAGAAGGAAGTAGCTCTCAGAATGGCTGCCAGCCCCGGTTGCAAGGACTATGGTGCGCTTACTGTGGCGGTTGGGGTAGCAGGTTCGGTGAAGCTGCTGTTCCAGGTTTCACGCCATTGTTTTATTCCTAAGCCCGATGTGGATTCCGCAGTAATACGTATCCAATTAACAGATCAGTATATTAATCAAATACATAACAGGGAAAAATTATTCAGACATGTAAGGGCAGCCTTTTCACAGCGAAGAAAAACACTTGTCAATGCCATGAGCGGAGCTCCTGGCCTGAGGCTTGATAAAAATACGGTAAAAGAAATACTTACCGCAATGAACCTTAAGGAAACAATAAGGGGAGAAGAATTGTCAATAGAACAGTTCATCACGCTTTCCAACCTTCTTGATGACTATGGTATCGTAACAACCTGATACACGACCGGAACCTGCGTATTGTTAACCATCCTGTTATGCATGTCATCTTTTTTATTCACCCGCATATATATTTATGGAGAATATGATGGCCGGTGGTAAGAATATGGAACAGACAGGATACTATAAACGATATGTAATTCTGGAAGAATTGGATTCCGGTTTTGGCTTGCAGGGAGCACCGGAGGGATTCGCGAGGTTTGAGGGGAACAGGGATGGAATTATCCTTACTCTTCAGATTAAAAATATACGGGAAGGTACGGCACCATATACAGTGATTCTTATATACGGCAAAAATAAGGAATGGGGTGTTTTACGGGCAGGTACACTGGAGGTTATCCGCGGTATTGGCAGTTTCAAAAGAAACCTTGATTATGAAACAATTAACTCCATGGATATGCAACCGGAGAATTTCCAGTATATTTTAATTGTAGCCGAACATCGTGAGAGGATTTTTATTCCGCTGGCAGGTATTTTTAATAAGACATATCCCTGGGATGAGTCTGTCCGTCAGCGTCTTCTCAGGAAAGAAAGGGTCCGGGAGCCTCTGGCGGACAAAACAAACAGAGAAGACACTAACCCGGCTGAGGATCGGAAGGTTTTGCCGGGCAGAGATAAACCCGACGAAAATTCAGAAAACAAAGTTGATGATATCAGTCTGGAGCAGAAGCTGAAGGAGTCATTTGAAACTATTGAACCCTTTTTAAACCCGCGTCGTGATTACGCATGGTACAGGGTAAATGATCTGGCCAGGCTAAGTAATCTTTTATTTGCCTGTAATATGAAGATTCCCCTTTTCGCAAACCCGAAAATACTGGTTGGATTATTTAAGTACAGACATCTTTTAGCAGGCTTTTACCGATCGGATCGGAGCAACATGAATTATTTTGTTCTGGGAATCCCAGCAAAGGATGATACTGACGGAAAACCTTTTGAAAACATATGCAGATGGGTAGGTGTGAATAATCCGGAATATGGCGATATGAGCGGATACTGGCTTGTTTATATTAATCTTCAGAATGGGGAGTTCGTTAGTTGAATTTATAAAGTCCCATAGCCGGCATAATACAATATTGTTATTTCATAACAGTATAAAATGGATATTAGACGGGAAACCCGCATATTTCAAGCCTTCTGTTTTTTCAGGGGCTTTAATATGTTTCGGAATGCAACATTGTTTAAATTTTCTATGGTGTTTTTTTATAAAAATGTGTTATTATCTTAATAGATTATTTCAGGTCTGTTTAATAGTATTGTATCACTAGTTATTATTATTCATACCTGATTTAAGATAGGAAGGGGATCTCCATGTCTGAATTAAGTAAAATCTTCGGAACCCATGTTTTCAGCGACTCAACAATGCGTGAAAGGCTTCCGACAGCTACATACAAAGCATTCAGGAATATAATAGACAATAATCTTCAACTCGATCCGAACCTGGCTGAAATTATAGCCAGTGCTATGAAGGATTGGGCAATTGATCTGAGTGCGACACATTATAGCCATTGGTTTCAGCCGATGACGGGTATGACGGCCGAAAAACACGATTCCTTTATATCCACTACCAATGATGGCAAGGTTATCATGGAGTTTTCCGGGAAGGAACTAATAAAGGGAGAATCCGACGCATCCTCATTTCCCAACGGGGGAATCCGCGCTACCTTTGAAGCCCGTGGATATACGGCATGGGATTGTACATCACCTGCCTTTGTCAAAGATAAAACCCTGTACATACCTACGGCGTTTTGCTCATACAGCGGTGAGGCACTGGACAAAAAGACTCCGCTTTTACGGTCAATGGACGCTTTAAGCAAGCAAGGCATGCGTGTGCTGAGGGCGATGGGTAATACGAGCTCCAGAAAGGTTGTGTCTTCTGTTGGAGCCGAACAGGAATACTTCCTGGTTGACAAGGAAATGTTCATGAAGAGGAAAGATCTGCTCTATACCGGAAGAACGCTTTTTGGCGCAAAACCTCCAAAGGGCCAGGAGATGGGCGATCAATATTATGCCTCCATAAAAACAAGGGTACTGGCCTTTATGCAGGATCTTGACACAGAACTTTGGAAACTGGGGATTCCGGGAAAAACGCGGCATAATGAAGCAGCTCCCGCACAGCATGAAATTGCGCCGATATTTAATACTACAAATGTGGCAACCGATCAAAACCAGCTAATGATGGAAATGATGAAAAAGGTAGCCGTACGCCATGGTCTGGCTTGTCTGTTACATGAAAAGCCTTTTGCCGGAGTAAACGGATCAGGTAAGCATAATAACTGGTCCATTGAAACCGATGATGGTATACGTTTACTTAAGCCGGGCATGGAACCGCATAATAATACTTTGTTTTTATTAATGGTTGCCAGTATTATAAAAGCTGTTGACGTATATGCCGACGTGATCAGAAGTTCGGCGGCCAATTCGGGGAATGACTACCGGCTTGGCGCCCATGAAGCGCCTCCGGCTATTATTTCAGTTTTTTTGGGGGAACAATTGACAGATATCATTGAGCAGATAGATAAAGCAGGTGAAGCAACAAATTCCAAGTGCTCGTGCCGGATGGAACTTGGCACTTCTGCACTGCCAAGTTTTATGAAGGATATTACAGACAGAAACAGAACCTCTCCTTTTGCATTTACAGGCAACAAATTTGAATTCAGGATGGTTGGATCTTCCTCATCCATTGCCGGTCCGATTTTTGTTGTCAATACAGCGGTAGCGGATGTTCTTTCAGAGGTGGCGGACAGGCTTGAAGCTTCAGATGATGTTACAGGAGAAGCGAAAAAAATAACGGCAGAATTCATAAGAAATCACAAACGGATTATTTTCAATGGAGACAATTATTCCAGGGAATGGGTGGAAGAAGCAGAAAGGAGAGGACTGCCGAATATAACGAATTTTATTGACGCAAAAAAGACGCTTCTTCTTGAAAAAAACATTAAAATGTTCGTCAGGCAGGGTGTGTTATCTGAAAGAGAAAACCATTCCCGCTTTGAAATATTAATGGAGAACTATAATAAGACAGTAAATATTGAGGCATTAACAGCAGTTGAAATGGTAAAACGTGAAATTCTTCCGGTTGTACTTCGGTATATAGGCCAGACGGCAACATCCATAAATCAGGTAAAAGCCACAGGAGTGCATTTGATTCTGGATACTCAGGAAGAACTGCTGACCGAAATTTCCGGGCTTGCCTCCTCAGTCCATAGAAAAGTTAAAGATTTGGAAAAGGCCATTGCCGAAACAGCGGTAATCAGCGATGTCACTATACAGGGAACCGCCTACAGGGATAATGTAATTCCCGTAATGAAAAGTCTGAGGGATGATATTGACAGGCTTGAAATGATTGTGGATGCTAATCAGTGGCCCATACCAACATACGGCGATCTGCTCTTCGGCGTTTGATGGAAGCAGGGGCACGGTTCGTGCGCTTCTTTTCTTAAGTCAGAGGCAATTTCGTTCTTCTTGTTGACTGAAAGTTAAAGGGGACGGTTACCAGTCAGGGAAAGCTAAAGGGGACTGTTCTTGTGACTGAAGTCAGTGTCATGAGTCAGGGGAATGGCTTTTGCTAGGTTCACTGAGGGGTAAAAAGGCCATTTGTTTTCTGAAATGGCTGGGGGATAACCCCTTTTCCTTTTTGAAAATTTTTGAAAATCTAAGAGTGTCATCATATCCTACAGAACGCGCAATATCCCCAATAGAAAGAGCAGGGTTGCGCATTAATTCCAGAGCCCGTTCCAGACGGTATCGGATTAAAAAATCCTGTGGGGATATATTCATATGTTTCATAAAAACTAAGTATAAATAGCTTCTGTTAATGGCCATATTTGAAGCGATATCCCGGATAGAAACCTTACCGGAGTAGTTTTTTGATATAAATTCTATTGCTCTTCGGACATATTTTTCCTGGCTGCCGAATTTTGAGGCTTGAGGTGTAATATTCCGGCTGTTCTGTATAAGAAGGGATAAAAAGATATATAAATGCCCTAAGAGCATCAATTCTGAAGGTGTATTAAGCCTTGCGTCGGATAACATGCTGTTCAGACAGTTTTCCAATTTATCGTCCGAGCTATAGGTAAAGGAAGGAGAGGCTTTTGAAAGCCCGCTTTTTGTTAGTAAGGATTCGGCTTTTAAACCATGAAAACCTACCCATGAATAAGTCCAGGGACTATATTTGTCGGCTGAATAAGTTACAAGGCTGCCTGGGAATATAACGAATCCGTCCCCCTTTTTTAATGAATATGTAGTTTTCCCATTAAAAAAAGTACCGGAGCCCTTTATAATAAAGTGTACGATAAAATGATCGCGAATTCCGGGCCCCCAGGTATAACCGGGCCTACATTCCTCTATACCGCAGCGGTAGACATTCAAATCGGTATGATCCGATTGATTGAAATAATACTTTTCCAGCATAGGAGCACCTCACGAGGCTAAAGATATTGTCCCGCCCCGACACTGTGTGTTGTAATTGCAAGCAATTGCTTCCGTTGTTATAATAAGCATTGTAACATTAAGCATATGTTATATGCAAGCGTAAAGAGTTTTCCATATCATCTTGTTTTTAAAACGGATTTTAGGGGGAATATTTAAGAAAAGAATAGGGGTGTTATTATGATACGAGTTAAAGACAACATATACTGGCTTGGCTTAAGAGACTGGGATTTAAGAAGGTTTCATGGGCATGAACTGTCTACCCACCGGGGTTCTTCCTATAATACTTATCTTGTAAAAGATGAAAAAACCATTCTGGTTGATACGGTGTGGACGCCATACAAGGAAGAATTCCTTGATTTGCTGGAGCGGGAAGTGGGCATTTCAAACATAGACGGAATTGTTGTGAACCATATGGAGCCCGATCATGGCGGATGTCTTGGAGCCCTGATGGCAAAAATCCCCCATGTTCCGATTTACTGCTCAAGAAAAGGAGTTGAATCCATCAAGGGACATTTTCATAAGGAATGGAATTTTGTATCGGTAAAAACCGGAGACAAAGTAAATATAGGAAAAACGGACTTGATTTTTGTCGAAATGACAATGATCCATTGGCCTGACAGTATGATGACCTATGTTACCGGGTCCAATGTATTGCTTTCAAATGATGCGTTTGGGCAGCATTATTGTTCGGGCAGTATTTTTGAAGATGAATCGGATGCCTGTGAAGTGTTTCAGGAGGCATTTAAGTATTACGCCAATATTCTGGCGCCCTTCACACCTTTAATCAGGAAGAAAATTACCGAAGTGAAAGCATTGAATCTCCCTATAGATGTAATAGCGCCAAGCCACGGTGTTATCTGGAGGAAGGATCCGATGCGTATTGTTGAAAAATACGATATGTGGGCGGACAACTACCATGAAAGCATTATAACAATTGTTTATGATACGATGTATAATTCCACAAAAAAAATGGCGGAAGCGATTGCTAAAGGGATTGAAAATGCAGGGGTTAGTTGTAAGATTTATAACAGTTCCATATCTGATGTTTCAGATATAATAACCGAATTGTTCCGGTCAAAGGGAATTCTTCTTGGAAGCTGTACGATAAATAATGGATATTTGCGTTCTCTTTCAGGCATTGTGGATGAAATAAAGGGGCATAAGTTCAAGGGGAAAAAAGGTGCCGCGTTCGGAAGCTCAGGCTGGAGCGGCGAAGCACCTAAGCTTCTTTCCGAAGGATTGAAAAATGCTGGTATACAAGTTTTGGAAAAACCAATATCATGCCGATATACCCCGACGCAGGCAGAACTGGAAACCTGCATCAGTTATGGGGAAGAATTTGCCGGATCATTGCAGGAGGTTTGAAGTGTTTGTTAAACCGCTGGCAGCGTGTTGCAACTTTGTTCAACTTATCTTGCATACATGTCGTCTACAAGGATAGGTTAAATGGAACAAAAACCGGATGAATCAACATAAGGACATATCACATAAACATTAAGCCATTTACAGAACTGATATGCAGGGATACAATGTAAACATATAGCCATTTGAAAAATATTTTTTCAGACTGTTGTATTGTTGAACATGGAGGCGATTAAGATGGCTGAGATTCGATGGCATCCATTTATAAAGGATTGGGTAATGATTGCTTCACACAGGCAGGACAGGCCGCAAATGCCGAAGGACTGGTGTCCTTTTTGTCCAGGTTCGGGTAATGTGCCGGACTACGATGTTTTAAAATATGATAATGATTTTCCCGCTTTATCACAAACCCCGTCTGTTCCCGAGCCTGTGGACAATGATTTCTTTAAAACCGGAGAAACTTACGGCAAGTGTGAAGTGATTTTGTATTCTCCGGAGCATATCGTTACACTTCCGGAATTATCGGTTGAGCATATTGTGAAACTGGTGGATCTATGGATAGAACGTTTTTTGGATATATCAAGGGATGAGAAAATAAAATACATTTTTATTTTTGAAAATCGCGGAGAAGTGGTTGGTGTAACAATGCCCCACCCGCATGGACAGATTTACGGATATCCTTTTATCCCTAAAAAAATCGAATTGGAGTTGGAGGCAGCCGAGGAGCATTTTGTGGAAAAGTGTGAATGCCTGATGTGCAGATTTTTAAAGGAGGAACAGAAATTCGGGCAAAGGGTTATATTTGAAAATGATGACTTTTCGGTTGTACTTCCATTCTTTGTTGAGTACCCGTACGGCGTTTATATTATCTCAAAAAAACATATACAGAATCTTGCTCAAATGAATAAGGAGGAGAAAAGAAATCTGGCGAAAGTACTCAGGGAAACGGCGGGGATGCTTGATTCACTGTTTGATTTCCAGTTTCCCTATATGATGTGTATGCATCAGAACCCGGTGAACGGGAAAGATACCTCAGCCTATTACCATTTTCACATTGAGTTTTTCCCTCCCATGCGCTCAAAGGAGAAACAGAAATTCAACGCTTCAAGCGAAACCGGCGCCTGGGCACATTGCAACCCGACTGCGCCCGAGGATAAAGCCGTGGAACTAAAAGCGGCGTATAAAAAGTTTATCAATATAAACGATCAAGCATAAGGAGGCTGTTCACCATGTCATATCAAATGCTGATGGATAGTTTTTTAGAATATTATGGCGGAGGCAGTAAAAAGGGAATACGTATTTTCACCTCACCGGGAAGGGTGAACCTTATCGGTGAACATACCGATTACAACGGAGGTTTTGTTTTTCCTGCCGCCCTGACTATGGCTACAACCGTTTTGGCACGGCCCCGTAAGGACAGAAAAATAAATCTTATAACTATGGATCTGAAAAAAATGGTTTGCGCCGATCTGGATAAATTGGAAAAATACAGGGACTTAAGTTGGGGCAACTACCAGCTTGGTGTTGCAGATGAACTGCAGAAGACCGGATATGTGTTGTGCGGCTGTGATCTTTTGTATGACGATAAGGTTCCTTTGGGAAGCGGCCTGTCTTCCTCAGCAGCCATTGAAGTCGCAACGGCCATCGCTCTTGTGTCTCTTGGAAATGCCGCAAATACTATTAGAAGGAAAATTGATATGGTGCAAATGGCTAAAATAGCACAGGCAGCTGAACATAACTATGTCGGAGTTAAATGCGGCATTATGGATCAATTTTCTTCGGCAATGGGAAAAAAGAATATGGCTATTTTTCTGGATTGCAGGGATATGATATGGGAAATGGTTCCATTGAATATGAATGAATATAAACTTGTGATCTCCAATACAAATAAAAAAAGAAGCCTGGGAGAAGGCAAATACAACGAACGCAGAAGTGAATGCGAAAAGGGCTTGGAAATATTGAAAGCGGCACTCCCCAAAGCAACATGTCTCAGGGACATATCCGTGGAAGATTTTTTAACGCATCAGGATCTGATAAAAGATAAAACAGTCAGGAAACGTGTAACCCACATTGTATACGAAAATGAAAGAGTTTTGCAATCGGTGGAAGCACTGAAGGCCAATAATATGATTCTTTTTGGGCAACTAATGAATGCCTCCCATGATTCACTGCGTGATTTATATGAAGTAACAGGAATAGAACTGGACACACTGGTTTCGGAAGCCCGAAGGGTAAAGGGGGTTCTGGGCTCCCGTATGACCGGAGCAGGCTTTGGAGGTTGTACCGTAAGCTTGGTTGAGAAAAATCAAGTGGAGGATTTTATCCGGATAACGGGAAAGGTATATGAGGAAAAAACCGGTCATGGAGCAAGCTTTTATATTTCGGAAATTGGTGACGGAGGACGGGAAATCAAAGTTAATTGAATCCCCATAAACCAGTATGAATATTATAAGAATAGAAGCTAATATATCATACCATGTCTGGTTTTATTATAGACTGTATTTTAAACACTTTAAACCAATAATCCTTAAGCTGAAATTACCACGGTAAAATCAATAACCCAACTTTCCGTTAAGAGTTTTTGAGATGCACACTGGTTATACCAGTACTCAGTCAACCCTAATTCTTTAGAATATCGGCGGGAAATTGCCGGCAAGTAGGGAGAACTTATTATACCCTGACTTTGGAGGTCAATATTGTCCACCTTTTTGTCAAAATCAGAGGTTCAATTTTAATATGTATTTTTGTTTAATATAAATATGCAGTTAAGTTAAACAGGAAAGTATTTTTGAGTGTTTTAATTTTTATTGCTGTATTTATTTCAAAAAAAATATTACAAAATCCCGGTTATCTTTTAAAAAGTTTTGATCACATGCCATCCGGTTATTTACTCTATAAACAATGATAGAAATTGTTGGGTAAACAATTTTACAACAACCGAAAAACTGATTAAGGGAATGATATTAATGAATTTGACTCTAAAGCGGAAAAAAAGACTGAGTATGTATAAGGATTATGTAATTTTTCTGGCTCCTGCATTGGTCCTATTTATTGTGATAGGCTTATATCCCTTTTTTAGCGAAATATGGTATTCATTTACTGACTGGGATGGCATTCATAAGAAGTATAACTTTGTTGGATTGGGGAATTACCTGAATGTTTTAAAGGATGATAAATATTGGTCATCCATGTGGTTCACAATAAAATTTACATTTTTTGTTGTAGTCTTCTCGAATGTTATTGGTTTTTTATGGGCGCATGGCTTGTCAAAAAATGTTCCTTTCCGTAACGTTATGAGAGCCGGTTTTTATATGCCGAGGATTGTTGGAGGCGTAATTCTTGGTTTCCTGTGGCGATTTATTTTTCAGAATCTTTTTCCTGCCGTGTTCAAACTTACGGGGATAAAATGGTTTTCACAAGCGTGGTTTACGACACAGGAGTCTTCTTTTTGGGCAATGGTTATTGTTATGAGCTGGAGTATAGCAGGGTATATGATGATTATTTATCTGGCCGGACTGACAGCCATATCCCGTGACTATATAGAGGTAGCCAGCATTGATGGTGCCAAGCCACATCATGTTATACGTTTTATAACTATTCCGCTTCTCATGCCTTCAATAACCCAGTGCCTTTTCCTGAGTACGGTTAATTCGCTCAGGGTATACGATCTGAATATCTCTTTGACGAACGGTAATCCGTTTCGGCAGTCGGAGGCTGTAACCATGAACGTGTATCAGACAGCTTTTTCTTCAAATATGTTTGGATATGGTGCGGCAAAAGCATTGATTCTGGTAGTTATTATTGCGGCTATAAGTCTGGTTCAGGTGGCGATTACATCCCGGAAGGAGGTTGTCCATTAATGTGGCTCAAGCAGAGAATTAATATAATTATTAATACATTTTTACTGATTGTATCCTTATTGATTGTTATGATTCCTTTTTATATGATTGTGGTTAATTCTTTTAAGCCTTTTTCAGAGATTGCTCAAAATGTTTTCGCTCTGCCGAAAGCATTTATTATTAAAAATTACATGGAAGCATGGAGACGGCTGAACTTTGCAAATTCTTTAAAAAATACAGCCATCGTAGCAATTTTCTCCAATATCGGTGGTGTTGTATTTTCCAGTATGGCAGGCTATTGGATTACAAGAAACTTCAATAGATTGACCAAAACAATCTTTTTTGTTTTGATTGCTTTTATGTCTATACCCTTTCAGGCATTAATGATTCCTTTTGCAAAGATTACCAGCGCTTTGGGCCTCTCAAACAGTTTATGGGGATTAATC
>CAZSVI010000024.1:0-4321 GCA_964610205.1 uncultured Oscillospiraceae bacterium | reverse complement strand
TGGGCATTGACTGTCCCAATCAGCACCTTTATAACAGCCGGAGCTGTAAAAAATGTGCCGGTGGAGATTGAGAAGTCCGCGCTAATCGACGGTTGCTCCTCATTTAAAACTTACTGGCTTATTGTATTTCCATTAATAAGAGCCAATATTTTCACTGTGGCAACGATTAATACGCTTTGGTTCTGGAATGATTATCTGATGACACAATTGATGCTTTCAAAGAAAAACTTGAGAACGATCCAGATATCTATGCAGGCTTTATTCAATGAAGCGTTTTTTGCATGGGATGTCGCTCTGGCCGCTTTAACACTGGCTATTTTACCGCTGTTTATCTTCTTCGTTATAGCGCAAAAGCAGGTTCTGGCAGGGGCTGCGGCGGGTGCTTTGAAAGGATGAGCTTGTCCTAATGATTATACTTGATGTTTTAGCAGAAAGCTATTACATAAAAAACAAGGAGGTATTCATTATGAAAAAATTATTGGTAACTCTTCTGGCTGTATTCCTGGTATTCACGTTAATCAGTTGCTCGGGCAGTTCGGAACCCCCGAAGCAAAGTACGGCAAGCGGGAGCGCGGCAACTACTGTAAAACCTTCCACAACAGAAAAAAAACCAGGTTCCGTCAATTTATCCATCATGCTGGCTTTAGGTCAGTGGACAGACAAATTCGATGCAATAATTGATGCGTATAAAGCGGAAAACCTACAGATTGGGACGATCGAAAATGAATTCCCGAGTTCCTCAACGTATTGGGATTTGTTAAAATCAAAACTGGCGTCCGGTCAGATGCCTGATATCTATGGATGTGGATTTGGCGAACAAATTACAAACTGGACTGAATATCTGGCTGATCTGAGTGAAATTCCCGCCGCTGCTGCTTTGACTTCTGCTCAGGTTTCCGCGTGTTCTTTGGATGGGAAGAAAATTCAAGTGCTTCCCATGGTAGTGGAAGGTTGGGGTATTCTTTATAACATGCGCCTGTTGAAAGAAGTTGGCTGGGAAACTCCACCCAACACATTTTCTCAAATGAAAGAATTGTGTGAGAGCCTGAAAGCTGCAGGTATCCAACCCTTTATACATCACTATGCCGAAACTTCTTTGAGTCTCACCAATCATCTGGGTACTACCTGGGTTACTGTTAAGGATAATCCTTTGGAATATTTTAAGGAACTGAAGTCCGGTAAAGACATGGACCTGGCAAATGACGCGGATCTGAAGGCGCAGCTGGATTATTATGATCTGGTTCTGGAGTACGGTAATGCTGATGCCATTGCTACGGATAAATGGGCCGGAAGGAATGCATTCTTCCTGGAAGAAGCAGCTATGATTGATGACGAGGGTTCGTGGGAGATACCCAACATTGTAGATGTTAATCCGCCTTTGAAGGATTATGTTGTACAGGGGGTTGTGCCCATCACCGATGACGCTTCCAGAAACAGACTGCAGACTGCTTCTATCTGCGCAGGTGTATATGCGTCCAGCAAAGAGCTCAATGAAGCAAAAGCTTTCTTAAGCTGGCTGGCCAGCAGTGAGTTTGCTGCAGTATGGCATCAGGATGTCATGGGTAATATTCCTGCTTTATCGACCATAAAAGTCTCTGATAATCTTGCTTGCCTGGGACAGGATGTTTATGCACTGATGCAGAAAGGTCTTACTCACGAAACCATGAATCCATGGACGCCCGACAGTGTAAAAGACAGCCTGGGTGAGGTTTGGTCTCTGTACGTTGGAAAGAAAATCGACAGGGCCGCTTTCTATCAGAAGTATCAGGAGATCTGGACGAACTATGCTAAACGTTAAATTAACGTTAAATATATTGAAGGAGAGGTAAGATAATGATAAAATATTATCTTGTAAGAAATGATGAAATTCCGCAGAATTATAATGAAAATGGCTTTGATATGACGGAACTGCTTCCGGGCACATATGACGGCGGCGTGAAAAACTACAAGTGCTTTTTAAAAGCAGGCTGCAAAGTGTCTCCGGATGCATACAGTGACAGGATTGTGATTTTCTTCTTTGGGAAAGGCAAGGGTTATATTTGTGACAGCGAAGAGTCTCATAACATCACCGAGCTGGCATTTTATGCTCCGAATTTTGATAAGGTTCATTATGAGATTCACGCCGTTGATGATATGGAATTTATAATGACGGTGGTTGAACTGAATGAGTGGGATTGGGAGCTGTATCATGCCAACCATATCAGACTTCCTTTTTTCCGGCTGCATAGTGAATGTGTACGGTATGTTCAGGACTGCAAAGGCCCCAATACAGAATCAAGGATTGTATTCTCCGGCAAGCAGCTTGGCCGCATCCTGTTGGGTACCACCAGAGCCATTGGAGAAGGAACTTTTGAAAAGGGACACCCTGCCGTGCATCAATGGACTTACTGTGTTGGGAACTCCGATTTTAATATGCGTGTGGATCATGGTGATATTGAGAATGTTCACGCGGGAGATTTCAGCTTTATTCCTGCCGGACCTGATCATGATTTATACGCGGATCCAGGCAAAGAAGTCTACTATGTTTGGTATGAGCACTTCGCTAGGGGGAAGGACTTTATAAAAGTACAGCTTCCGGAAGATTAAAAAGCATAGCCTGTGCCTGAAAATGAACGGGAGAACCGTTAACTTATCACTGGCTGTTCTCTCGTTCTTTTCGATTTTGAATTTGGCAGAAGCCGTTAAATGCACGCAAAAGGCTGTGTTATGTATCGGGTAATAAACGCGCTAAAAGGAATAATATACATATGAACAATATAAAAAGACAAAATGGAGTGTTTTTTACGTTTTTGGCAGCCATATTATGGAGTTTCGGTGGAATATGTGCAAAATTCATTCAGCTCAATCCATTGACTATATCCGTATTCCGTGGCGTGTTAGCCGCTTTTACGATTGGCTGCTGCACAGGAAAATGGATTTTTCGCCCAAACAGACTGACTTTGCTTAGCGCGTTTTGCATATTCGGGACATCCTCTCTTTTCATGGTTGCCAACAAAATGACAACAGCAGCGAACGCAATCGCGCTTCAATATACATCGCCTGTTTTTATAATTATTATGACCTGGCTTTTTATTAAGGAAAAACCAAGGATTATTGATATAGTTGCTGTAATATTGATACTTAACGGAGTGCTTTTGTTTTTCATTGAACGTTTAAATTATGGAGCGCTGCTGGGCAACATCATATCTATTATATCCGGAATTTTTTTTGCAGGAGTATTTTTTGTAAACAGCCTTCCCGGAACCAATGCAAAAGAAGCTGCATATCTGGGTTGTCTTTTCCATATTATCTGGCTGCCCATGGTATTTTTTGATAAAAATATAGCCGCCATTAAATTATCAACAATTGGTGTAATCGCTTTTGCGGGTATTTTTCAACTGGGATTTGCCTATATGGCTTTTTCCAAAGGGATTAAGGCAACCCCGCCTGTTGCGGCCTCTGTTATCTGTGCTATTGAGCCTGTTCTGAACCCGGTCTGGGTATTTTTGATTATGGCGGAACAACCTGGTTGGCTGTCAATATGTGGGGCGGCAATTGTAATTATAACCGCAACGTGTTACAGCATTTTCGTTTCGAAAAAAAGATTTAAAAACCCAGAAAACCTGGAGGGACAGGATAATGGCAAAGTTCTATCCTGTTAAAAAGCAGTGGAACTATTACCTTGGTAATACAGATGACGGGACATGGTAAACAGGAGGAGTTTCTATGGTTATTGCAACAACAGGAGCTACTGTTGCCGATGAAGGGGCACCAATTGTCTATCGCGGTGAGTTTGAAAGAATTATTCCACATCTGGCAGCCGACGGATACAAAGCGGTGGAACTGCATATCAATGATTCCAGAGAAATAGATCGGGAAGTACTATGGACATTGCTTAAGCGAAATGAAGTTCAGCTTACATCCATAGGAACAGGTTCTATATACGGTAAAAAGCATTTGAATCTGGTTGATAGCGATGCTGCAATAAGAGCAGCAGCCATTTCCCATCTGGAAGAGCACATGATCACCGCCGCTCCTTTCCATGGTATTGTCATTATCGGGTTGATTGCAGGACGATTTTCTGATTGCAGCGGATCGGATGAATTTCAAAAAAACCTGAAGGACAGTTTATATCATCTGGATGAATTAGCCAAAAAATATGACATTTATCTTGGTTATGAATTGATGAATCGCTTTGAAAGTGATTTTTTAAGAACCATCATTGAAGGAACGTCTTTTCTGAAAAGCAACTGTTTCAAACGTGTTATCCTGCTTATTGATACTGTGCACATGAACATGGAAGAAAGGGATATACGACGTGCGATTCATGCAGGAAAGGGAT
>CAZSVI010000023.1:0-36181 GCA_964610205.1 uncultured Oscillospiraceae bacterium | reverse complement strand
AAGTGCCAAATGATAATAATGTGTAAGTTCGGCAGAATCCGTCCTGATAAGAATTGAAAAGCATTCAATAGCCTTATCATACATTTTTTCCTTAATAGCCGCTTTTCCTCTCCATTTCATTGCCTCAATCTGTTTTTCATCGGCTCCGGCGGCTTCATCAAGTACTTCAAGCGCTTTTTTTGTATCTCCCTTGCGGTAATAAATACTCCCCAGAACAACACGCATATTACTGTCCCGTAAATCCAGACGTCCTTTTTCAAGGTATTCGATTGCCTTATCCTCCATATTTACAGCCAAAAAAGCCCGTGCAATATTTTTATAGGCGACGGTAAGATCGGGCTTTACATCCAGCGCCTTTTGAAAATGCCGTACAGCGTGCTCATATTTGCCCATATGATAAAGAGCAAAACCCATATTGAACTGAATCATAGTATCCAATTCCTTTGGAAGGTAATGCTTATGGGATTTGTCGATTTCTTCAAAATCCTTTCCCCATTGTTTTTCCTGCTTTACCAATTCATAAGCTCTTCTGAGAATTTTGTACGCTTCACGGTATTTCCCGACAAAACAATGCAGATATCCTGAATTGTATGCGACAGCGCAGGAATCAGGTAAAATGGAGGAGATTAACCGATATTGTTCGGCCGCCTTCTCATAATTGTCCAGGTTAATAAGACGCTGGATGAGTATTAATTGCTTTTTTATATTTTCTGAAATTACCGCGTCTTTTATTGATAAGGAATGATGTACTTCTAATGCATGAATTTCTCTTTTCCATAGCTCGGTACGCTCGGTAAAGAATGAAACATTCCAATTTTGTGGTTTATTTTTTTCTTTCTTCTCAATAAAAGGGATACAAACGCCCAGTTTTCTTCTCTTTTTTGATACCATGATATGGTCATAGGTTACAACGAAGGCAGGCAGCAAAACCCCGGTTAATATAACAGCAAGTTCTACAACCGGCGTGGTTAAAACATCCTCAAGCAAAGAAAAAATAATTACAGTAGCTGCAAGCAGTTGGATGATCAGTAATATAACCGGGACAACTTCTGGCCTTCTTATAAAACGGTGCATCATGTATAGTGACATCAAGCATGTTATAACTGCAACAAAAACCAGCGGGACATTCATCTTTTTCCCTCCAAAAAATAATATATATGTATTTTTGCGCCTGGGAGTCCGCTCGAAAAGTCAAGCATGCATCTTTCCGAGCGGACTCCTAGTTCCGGCTGCCCATTTTCATCTCTTCCCACTGTTCCTTGCTGATTAGAACTCTGCGAGGTTTACTGCCCTCAAATCCGCTTATAATTCCTCTTTCAGCCATCTGGTCTACAATTCTGCCTGCACGGGCATATCCAACCTTAAAACGCCTTTGGATTAAAGAAACCGAAGCCTGCCCGCAATCCACAACCAATTCAATGGCCTGAGGCAGCAGTTCGTCCGCATCCATATCCATTTCTTCCGAATCTCCGTTGGATGCAGCAATTTTATCAATAATATCTTCATCATATTCTACAGTTGCCTGCATTTTTACATATTCAACCACCTGCTCAACTTCACCGTCGGATATAAACGCTCCCTTTACACGTACAGGTTTTTGAAGCCCTACGGGGAAATAGAGCATGTCTCCCTTGCCTAAAAGTTTTTCCGCCCCGCCCATATCCAGTATAGTTCGGGAATCCACCTGGGATGATACCGCAAAAGAGATTCTGGACGGAATATTTGCCTTAATTACTCCGGTTATTACATTAACAGAAGGACGCTGTGTGGCTATTACAAGGTGCATTCCTGCGGCTCGGGCCATCTGTGCGAGCCTGCAGATGGAATCCTCTACATCATGAGGAGCTACCATCATCAGATCGGCCAACTCATCAATAATAATGACAATCTGAGGCAGCTTGAAACCATCCCCTTCATGCTCAATACAGTTATTATAACCGGTGAGATCTCGCACTCCCTTGTCCGCAAAAAGCTTGTACCGTGTTATCATTTCCTGGACAGCCCACTGAAGTGCTCCCGCTGCCTTGCTTGCATCAGTCACCACAGGTATCAGCAGATGAGGTATGCCGTTATAAACCCCCAGTTCAACAACCTTTGGATCTATCATCAGGAGTTTTACCTCTTCGGGGGTAGCTTTGTACAGAAGGCTTATAATGATACTGTTAATACATACGCTCTTGCCGGACCCTGTTGCACCCGCAATAAGAAGATGAGGCATTTTAGCCAAATCTATAATAATATTTTCCCCGGAAATATCTTTTCCCAAACCTACTGCCAAACGGGATTTGTATTTTACAAAATCCGGGGTTTCCAGGACCTCCCGCAAAAGTATCGGAGCAACTTCCCGGTTCGGTACTTCAATACCTACAGCTGCCTTTCCGGGAATCGGTGCTTCAATTCTGATACCTTGAGCTGCAAGACTTAAAGCTATGTCATCGGCAAGATTCACAATACGGCTTACTTTAATTCCGGGGCTTGGCTGAAGCTCAAATCTTGTAAAAGCCGGACCAACTCCAACATGAATTACCTGAGCGCCAATCCCGAAGCTAAGCAAGGTTTCTTCCAGTTTCTTTGCGTTTTCAAGCGCAGCACTTTTGATCTTTCTTGAACTGGTTCCCTCATCACTTGGCGCCTGCATACAGGAAAAAGGAGGAAAGTGATATTCCCTGCCCAGCATCGGTTTAACCCGATAATCCTTCATGGACAATTCTTCGGATTTTTCCTGTTTCACTGAGGCTTTATTTTCATTTATATTTACGGGAAATTCGTCACGGGACTGCTGGTGAAAAGAAAGCTGACCCCTCGTTGAAGGCTCATCCTGTATTGCTTTTTCCAATGGAAAATCAATTATTTTGCCTCCAGATTTTCTACGGCTGTTAAAGTCTGTTGCCGGTTCATCCAATTCTTTCAGGAACACAGGTTCATCTGTTTCCAATTCATCCTCATCATACAGTTCAGCTTTAGAAGATTGAAAGTTTTTTACCTGATTAACAGTATGAACAATCATTTTCTTTATGGACAACTCCGTAATCATTAAAGCCAAAACCGCACCCGCGGTACCGAGAACAATAACAGTACCTGTTTTTTGAAGCACAAGGCATAAGGGCGTACTTATCACTCCACATATTACTCCGCCGCTGAAAGAGCCACGCGTTACATTGCGGCCCTCCTGATAAAATGCTTTAATATACTTCAATGCAGACATATTCACATAATTTGATTTATTAAAGGAACCTGCATTAAAGATAGCTCCCACCAACACCAGAAGCAGGAATATCAACACTGCTTTATTCTTAATTTGAGGCCTGTTTGGAAAAAAGATATGCAGAATACCGTATATAAACAGAACAGGAGGCAGGAAGTAGGCTATAAATCCCAGCATACCCGTGAATATATGCAATATAACCTCACCAAACAGCCCGGTCAGATTTTTATAATAAATACTGAGACCAAACAGAATACTTAAGCCTATGATCAGGATACCCACAAACTCTCTGTGCTGCCTTTTTGTTTTATTATCTTCAATCCTGACCTGTGAAGTTCGGGCATTATTGACTCTTTTCTGTTTCTGCGTTTTTTTTATTTTTCCGGATCTGTTAGCGACATCCGATGATTTATATGTACGGGTTGACTTTTTTTGCTTGCCCGGCTTGGCTGTTTTCTTTTGTGTTTTTGAAGACAAAACCATTCCCCTCCAAACGTTCTATTGTCTTTTCAATCACTGCTGATGCATATAAAAACAGAAACAATTGTATACAATTAGCATACCTTACTATACCATATTCATCTGCCAACCTGCAAGCAAACCCGCAGATTGAGATGTTTAACCCCCGAACAAAACCTCATCGGACAGAGACAGGATAGCTCATTTTTTTAAGAATATCGGCACTTGCTTCCTGGTTCTCCCTGTCATAAAAGCATATTTCCAGTATACCGCCTTCCATCTCCCGGCTATTATTGATACCTATATTTTTTATATTAATGCCATGTCTTCCCAACTCACCTGCAATTGTGGCAATAACACCAGGCCGGTCCTCCACATCCACAACAATGTCATATGTTTTATATAAAGCGCCGACCCTTCTTTCTGAAAAAGAATCCCGGTACTCCCTTGCACCTGCAAAAAAATTGTATAAAGTACCTGTATCCTCTCTGCTCAGTATTTTTTTAAAGTCCCGGATGCTTTTTTCAAGCTCGTTAATAATTTCAATAATATTGTCTCTGTTGGCCAGACAAATGCTTTCCCAAATCTCAGGTGAGGACGATGCGATTCTTGTAATATCTTTGAAGCCTCCTGCGGCTAACGTATGCATTAACTGCTCCTGCCCGTCCAGTTTTTGTATGGTGTTGACCAACGCAGAAGCCAGAACATGCGGTACATGGCTTATTGCCGCGGCAGCATAATCATGAATGGATGGATCTATGACTATTGGAAGCGCTCCCAGGTTTTTTATGAATTGAACCAGCCTGTCGACATGTATGGTTTGTGTTTCCTTAAAAGGGGTAAGGACATAATATGCATTCTCGAATAATGTGTGTCGGGAAGCCTTGTAACCTGACGTTTCCGAACCTGCCATCGGATGTCCTCCGATAAAAGGACAGGAAATAGACATTTTCCTTACGGCTTCCACCACATCCGTTTTTGTGCTTCCAACATCGCTTAATATGCAATTTTTATCCACTATATTGCCAAGTTTTTGAATAATATCAGGAATTTTACTAACCGGAAGGCAGATAAAAATAAGCTCGCAGCCTTCAAAGCTATTATCAATCTCTCCGGCAGCCTGATGGATTTCTCCGTCAAGCAAAGCCTGTCTGGTTATTTGCGTATTTCTGTTGTAAGCAACAATACACTCGGATAAGCCTTTTCTGTTTATTGCCTTAACAAGGGATCCTCCTATAATTCCAAGTCCGATGACGCCAACTTTTTTCATAGCTGCATCACCTTTTTGCATATGACGGCAAGAGGTTTTAATACCTCAACCATTGAACTGAATTCTTCAAAATTCAACGACTGGGCCCCATCTGAAAGAGCCTTTGCAGGTTGGGGATGTACCTCTACCATTATTCCATCCGCCCCTGCCGCCAACGCGGCTTTACACAGGGCGGGAACATATTCTCTTACGCCTGTGGCATGGCTCGGATCTATCAGAACAGGCAAATGGGATTTATTTTGAATTACAGGAACCGCACTTATATCCAGTGTATTACGGGTAGCCGTTTCAAAGGTTCTTATTCCTCTTTCACATAGAATAACCTGGCTGTTTCCTTCCCTCATAATATATTCGGCTGCATTAAGCCATTCGTCTATGGTTGCGGACAGACCCCTTTTTAATACAACGGGTTTCCCCGATTTTCCAGCTTCCTTTAATAGTTCAAAATTATGCATATTCCGGGCGCCAATCTGGAGTATATCCACATAATCAACAGCAATATCCAGGGTTTTTAAGCTGGTTACTTCTGTGATATTAACCATCCCCGTTTCTTCCGCCGCTTCTTTTAGATACCCAAGACCTTCCTGTCCAAGTCCCTGGAACGCATATGGCGACGTTCTGGGTTTAAACGCGCCACCTCTAAGAAAATGAACTCCCCGGGCCTTTAAAAACCTGGCGGTTTCAAGAATTTGTTCCCTGCTTTCAATCGAACATGGCCCTGCCATAACGGAAAAATTACCTCCGCCTACGGCAAAGCTCTTAATTTTTACAATACTTGGTTCGGAATTAAATTTCCGGTTGCTTAACTTATATGTTTCTGTGATGGGTACAAGCTTATCAACACCCTCCATCACTTCAAGATTGGAAGAAGATAATACCGATTTATCTCCGATGACCCCAATAATTGTAACTTCTTTTCCTGTTGACAGGTGTGCCTGCAAATCAAATTTCTCCAGCACCGCTACGACCTGTTGAATGCTTTCCCTGCTGGCATTCGGTTTCATTACTATAATCATATTTTACCCTCCTGCTACCGTACTTCCGTTCTACAACACACAAAACACCCTAACAACAGAAACAATTGCATGATAACCATAAGGCGCGGGCACATCCCCAAGCCTCGTCATATAAGTGTTTTCAGGCATCACTTAACCAACTCAAATTCCATCATAAAAAACTTTACTGTGTGTGGATATTATGAGTAATTTTATATAATCGTAATATACAGATAAACATGTTATAATTCTAAGTATAAAAGCCATGCCTGTCATAAGTCAGGAATCACCGTTTGCCAGTTGAAGATAAACCTGTGTTGAAGAAATATCGGAATGTCCCAATATCATCTGTATATCCTTCAGGTTTTTTCCTCTCTGTACAAGGTGGGCAGCAAAGGAATGTCTAAGCGTATGCGGAGTAATATCCTTTTGTATATTTGCCTTGGATGTATAGTATTTTACTATTTTCCAGAACCCCTGCCTTGTAAGCCTGTTTCCATTTGTATTAACAAACAGGGCTTGTTCGTTCTTATCATGAAGCATAAAGGGTCGGACCATTTCAAGATATTCCTTCATGCGTTCAATGCATCTTCTCCCAAACGGAATCTTACGCTCACGGTTGTTATGGCTGCATGTCAGCGTTGAATTCTGAAGATCAAGACTGGAAATGTTCAGGGCAATAAGCTCTGAAACCCTGATTCCTGTTGAATATAGTAATTCCAGCATGGCTTTGTCACGAACACCCTTAAGACCCATTTTTTTGGGCTGGCTTAAAAGAATTTCAACCTCCTCCACAGATAGAACCTGTGGAATCTTTTTCTCTACCTTTGGGGATTCCAGCCCTATGGTCGGATTGCCTGTCATGAAGTCATGCGATATTAAAAACCTGTAAAAGGCCCTTATAGATGCAAGACTCCTTGAAATTGTAGTAACCGCCCTGCCTTGAGTGTTTTGATATGTCATGTAGGTTGAAATAGTAGCTTTGCTGCTTTGCTGAATATTCTCCAGATTTTTTCCCTGCAGAAATGTAATGTACTGCTCAATATCCCTTTGATACGACATCAGCGTATTTTGAGAGAGCTTCTTCTCGTCCCTCAAATAATCAATAAACGCTGTAACCAGATTATCCATTGGTTTATCACCCCTATATCATCATCAGACTTAATCCGCTTCCATTGCATGAGACCAAGCTGTATCCTTTACTGCCGGATAATAAAACGCTATGGTAAAATTAGTATCCCCCTGCAATTAAAAGAATTATTCCTTGAGTTTCGGGGTCTAATCAAACATAGATAAATGAAAAATAAAATGTAAAATTTAAGCCTATTCTAATTTACCACATAATTCATATTTATGCAAACTTAACTTAATTTATACTCTCCTTTAAGGATTCTATCAGCCAAAAAGATACCGATGATCGTTTTTGCATCAGTAATTCTACCCATCGTAACCATCCGGATACATTCGTCTATTGTATATCTCCCGCAGGATATGAATTCATCCTCATCAGGGCAGGCTACATCCTCCTTAAGCTCTGTTGCCACATACATATGAAGAACCTCATCGGAAAACCCGGGTGTTGAATGAATATCCATAACTTTACGCATATTTCCCGCTTTATACCCTGTCTCTTCGGTTAACTCCCTTCCGGCACAAATCCCGGGATCTTCCCCGTTATCAAGCTTTCCGGCAGGAAGTTCCAAAGAAACCATCTCACATGCCTTTCTGTATTGCTTAACCAGAAGAAGTTCTCCGTTATCGGCAATCGGAACAACAACCGATGCCCCTGGATGCCTGACTATATCCCTCGTTGCTTCTTTACCGTTGGGAAGCACCACCGTAGCTTTGTTTACATTAATAATATTACCCGAGTATTTCCGCTCTTCATTAATTGTCTCCTCGTAGTAGTTCATATCTGGTCTCCTTTGCTATTTATAGCTTTTGCGATTTCACCTGTTGCCAGTTTATCACAACGGTTATTGTATTTGTTATCCGAATGCCCCTTCACCTTTATCCATTCGACTGAATGCTGATGTGTCAGGCTGTAAAGTTCTTTCCACAAATCCTGGTTTTTCAGTTCCTCTTTTTTTTTCCCACGTGCCCATCCGTTACGTTCCCACGTATATATCCAGCCCTTATTAAAAGAATCTATCAGGTATGCGCTGTCACTGTATAGTTTTACCCTGCATGCTTCCTTCAGGGCTTTAAGTCCCTCAATTGCCCCTTGCATTTCCATACGGTTATTTGTTGTATCCTCTTCAAACCCCGATAAAGCCTTTTCTTTTCCCTTGTAAAGAAGAATTGCCCCCCATCCTCCTTTTCCCGGGTTCCCGGAGCAAGCTCCATCGGTATAAATCTCAACATCTTTCATTTATACCGTCTCCCTGCCAATTTCTCTTGCCCTTCTGGTACATTCATTCATAGCCGTAATAACAGCGTCCCGAAAACCTTTACGTTCCAGTGCAGCCACCGCTTCAATCGTTGTGCCCTTAGGGGAACATACCATGTCTTTTAAATCACCCGGGTGCTTCCCGGTTTCAAGAACCATTCTGGCCGATCCAAGTACTGCCTGAGCCGCCAGGCGATAGCTTAGATTTCTGTTAATTCCGGATTGGACCGCCGCGTCCGCCATCGCTTCAATTAACATGTATACATACGCAGGACTGCTGCCTGTCAGGGCAATGACTTCGTTCATAAGGGATTCATCCATTACCTCCACCATGCCTACAAATGAAAATATGTCCTTTACCATTTCCTTTTCTTCATCATTTACCAGATTATCAAAAGACACAACCGTCATTCCTTCTGCTACCAATGCCGGGGTATTGGGCATGGTGCGCACAATCTTTTTATTGTTTCCGAGAATTTTTTTATAAAAACGAACCGGCAGCCCCGCTGCCACAGTAATAAAAACAGTGGTTGCATCCAGGGATTTCGCGCACTCCCGCAGGACACCTTCCATATACATTGGCTTTACGGCTGCAATAACCACCTGACAGGTTTGAACCAATTCAGGGATGGACTCCGTAATTTTAACGGAATACCGGCAACAAAGGTCATCTGTCAGTTTTTTATTTATGTCGTATGCATAAAGATCATATGTATCTCCGCCGGCTTCCGACAGCTTTTTTACAATTGCCCCTCCCATATTTCCGACTCCAACAAAACCAATTTTAATTGACATAAAACATACTCCTTACATATAGTAATATATTCTTCTGTTTCGCTTTTACGCCATATCAACAACCGTAACTGAAAATAAGTGGTATATTACCGCAACATTTATGCGAACAACCGGGCAGCTTCTATATTATACTTATTTGCCCGTCATCTTCAGGCTCTATTTTCAAATATCGATATGCCAGACGGGTTGCTTTACGCCCCCGGGGTGTTTTCTGCAAAAACCCCAATTGTATTAAAAAAGGCTCATAAACATCTTCAATTGTCTCCGCCTCTTCACCTGTAGAGGCGGCAAGGGTATCAAGCCCCACAGGTCCGCCGCCGAATTTTTGTATTATTGAAAGCAATAAATTCCTGTCCACCCGATCAAGGCCCATTTCATCCACTTCCAGTGCCACAAGGCCATACTTTGCAATTTCCAGATCGATTATGCCGTTGGAACGAACCTGTGCAAAATCTCGTATTCTTTTCAGAAGGCGATTGGCAATACGGGGTGTTCCTCTTGCCCTTCCGGAAATTTCAACAGCTGCGTCGTCATCTATCTCGACATTCATAATTTTTGCCGATCGTATTACAATTCTTTTCAGCTCTTCATGGGAATACAGTTCCAGACGGTTGATAATCCCAAATCTGTCACGCAGCGGGGAGGTTAACAAACCCGCTCTGGTTGTCGCGCCTATTAATGTAAATTTTGATAGTTCCAGCCGTATGGAACGCGCACTGGGACCTTTTCCAATAATAATATCAAGCGCAAAATCCTCCATGGCAGGATACAATATTTCCTCAACAGTTCGGTTAAGACGATGGATCTCATCTATAAACAGCACATCCAGAGACCCCAGATTTGTCAAAATCGCAGCCAGGTCTCCGGGTTTCTCAATAGCCGGGCCGGAGGTAATTTTAATATTCGCCCCCATCTCGGAGGCAATAATACCTGAAAGCGATGTTTTTCCAAGTCCGGGAGGCCCATACAGCAATACATGATCAAGCGCTTCCTTGCGATGCTTCGCCGCCTCTATAAAAACCATCAGGTTTTCCTTTACCTTTTCCTGTCCTATATATTCATCAAAGCTTCTTGGGCGCAGACCTGCTTCTTCATAGTCCTCCTGGCGGAAATCACAGCCGATAAGCCTTTCTTCCAAAATAAACGCCTCCAAAATCGCTTTTTTCAGGATAAATTGTTTTGCCAAATACGCTAAAGTAACAGGAAAAACCCACATCCTGTATGTTTCAATATTTTACCACACTAATCTTACAAGATCACTAAAAATATTTAAATACTTTTAAACTTTTTAAAAACAAAGGAAATTCCTTTAAAAATCACTATACGGCCATACTCCTCAACGCGTCACGGATAATTATTTCAAGTGTTTTTCCCTCACTGAATACCGCAGAAACCGCGCGATTTGCATCCTGGTTTGAATACCCCAGCATTATCAGCGCACCGACGGCTTCCATTACTTTGCTCTCCGACTTTTCATTATACCGGGAATTTTGTGACAGAGCTTTTATTTCTTCTCCCTGCTCCTTCTTCAGTTTGTCCTTTAACTCGAGAATAATCCTCAGCGCGGTTTTCTTACCAATCCCCGGAGCCTTTACAAAAGAATTTACATCATCGGTCAATACCGCAAGACCAAAACGGGAAGGCGGAATATACGACACCAGAGACATGGCTGCTTTCGGACCCACTCCTGAAACCTTAATCAACTGCTCAAACATTTTTAGTTCTTCCTCTGTCAAAAACCCAAACAGCAACCATCCGTCCTCACGCACATGCAGATAGGTATGTACCTTAACTACATTTCCGGTCTGGCTCAAACCTTCCAATGCAGTTTGCGGAATATTGATCCTGTAACCAATCCCTCCCGTTTCAACTATAATATAATCATTGCTCTTAGCCGTTAATATACCCTTTATATAGGCAAGCATAATATTCCCCTTTCATGATGTACTTATGTGTCAAGGCTTGCGGTCCTGCCAAGATTACGATAGCTATGCGCGTGACATATGGCTACCGCGAGCGCGTCGGCGGCATCGTCGGGTTTTGGCAGTTTCTCAAGACCAAGCAAAACCTTAACCATCTGCTGTATTTGTTTTTTATCAGCCCTTCCGTAGCCTGTAACCCCCTGCTTAACCTGCAACGGCGTATATTCATAAACAGAAATACCTGCCCTTGCGGCACACAATAGAGCAACACCCCTTCCCTGGCCTACCTTCAGTGCTGTCTTTGAATTCGTGTTGAAAAAAAGATCTTCTACGGAAACAGCTTCAGGACTATATCTGTCTATTAATTTTACAAGGCCGTTTTCCAGTAAGAGAAGACGGTTTGCCAACGGTATATCCGCCGATGTTTTTATCGCGCCGTATTCCATCACCTGAAACCTGTTTCCCAGATAGCTTAAAACCCCATACCCCATAATGGCAAAGCCGGGGTCAATGCCCATAATAATCACAGTATTTCTCCTTTAAATTTTTAAACAAATCCTATCGTATATACCATGAAGAAAAAATATATATTGCATAATTATACATTTCAATGTATAATTATTACAACGTAATACCCCTTGTTCAATTACGGTAATATTTTAACATAGATTGGAGAGATTTTATATGGGGAAAAAGGAAAAAGTCGTTCTGGCCTATTCAGGCGGTCTGGACACTTCCATTATTATTCCGTGGTTAAAGGAAAACTACGACTACGAAGTTATCGCAATGGCTGCCGATGTCGGCCAAGGTGAAGAACTGGAAATGTTGAATGAAAAAGCCGTTAAAACGGGAGCCAGCAAATTATATATTGAAGATTTAAAGGAAGAGTTTGTCACCGGCTATATTTACCCCACTTTAAAAGCCGGCGCCGTGTATGAAGGCAAATATCTCCTTGGCACATCCTTTGCCAGGCCTATTATAGCCCAGAGAATGGTAGAAATAGCAAGGAAGGAAGGCGCCGTCGCCATAGCTCATGGAGCAACCGGCAAAGGCAATGATCAGGTGCGTTTTGAACTGACTGTAAAGGCTCTCGCTCCTGAACTGAAAATAATAGCGCCGTGGAGGATATGGGATATTCGTTCGCGTGAGGATGCAATCGATTATGCGTTAGAAAGAAACATCCCCATTCCTGTTTCTAAAAAGGACAATTACAGCCGGGATCGAAACCTTTGGCACTTATCTCATGAAGGTTCCGAGCTGGAGGATCCTTCAAACGAACCGTTATATGAAAGGCTCCTTAAGCTTTCGGTCACTCCGGAAAATGCTCCCGATAAACCCTTTTATATAGAAATCGAATTTGAAAAGGGCATACCGGTAAAGATAAACGGTGAGTCCCTTTCTCCTGTGGATTTAATACAGGCGTTAAACAAGATTGGCGGCGAAAACGGAATCGGAATTATAGATATTGTGGAAAACCGTTTGGTAGGAATGAAATCACGCGGTGTGTATGAAACCCCCGGCGGAACCATTCTGTATGCCGCCCACCGGGAACTTGAGCTTTTATGTATCGACAGGGATACGCTGCATTACAAGGATTTGCTGTCTCATCGGTTTGCCGAGCTTGTTTATTACGGTCAATGGTTTTCACCTCTCCGTGAAGCTTTGTCGGCTTTTGTTGATGTTACGCAGCAAAATGTCACCGGAACGGTTAAGCTTAAGCTGTATAAAGGGAATATCATTCCCGCGGGAAGCGAGTCGCCCTATTCGCTGTTCAGCGAGGAGCTTTGTACCTTTGGCAGGGATGACGTTTATAACCAGAAAGACGCGGAAGGCTTTATTAATCTGTTTGGCCTTCCTATGAAGGTACAGGCCATCATGAAGAAAAATACCGGAGGTTTGTTATGAAATTATGGGGCGGTCGCTTTTCAAAGCCAACCAACGCCATGGTGGATGACTTTAACTCATCCATTCGTTTTGACAGCCGTATGTACAAACAGGATATTCTGGGGAGCATGGCTCACGTAAAAATGCTGGGGCATTGCGGAATTATTTCCCGTGAAGATTCATCCCTGATTTACAGAACTCTTCAGGAAATTCTGACGGATATTGAAAACGGGCAGGTAGAGTTTGAAATCGACGCTGAAGATATTCATATGAATATTGAGAAAATTCTGATATCCCGTATCGGGGATACGGGTAAACAGCTTCATACCGGCAGAAGCAGGAATGATCAGGTCGCTCTGGATATCCGTATGTACTTACGGGACGAAATAAGTGTTATAAAAAAAATGCTTATAGAACTTATCCGGGTGTTGATTCATACCTCCGAAGAAAACCTGACCACCATCATGCCGGGTTATACGCACTTGCAGCGGGCACAGCCCGTTACCCTTGCCCATCATTTGATGGCTTATGTACAGATGTTTTACAGGGACCACGAAAGGCTGACTGACTGCAATAAGAGGCTGAATATTATGCCCCTGGGTTCAGGAGCCCTGGCAGGTACCGTTTATCCCCTGGACAGAGACATGGTGGCAAGGGAGCTGGGATTTGATGCGATTACCGAAAACAGCATGGACGGAGTCTGCGACAGGGATTTTGTTCTGGAACTGGCCTCCTGCCTGTCCATTCTGATGATGCATGCAAGTCGGTTCAGTGAGGAAATTATTCTGTGGTGCTCCCATGAATTTTCTTTTATCGAACTGGATGATGCCTATAGTACCGGAAGCAGCATTATGCCCCAGAAAAAAAATCCCGATATCGCAGAGCTTGTTCGCGGAAAAAGCGGAAGGGTTTTCGGAAACCTTATGGCTTTATTAACGGTTTTGAAAGGATTGCCATTAGCCTATAACAAGGATATGCAGGAAGACAAGGAAGCTGTTTTTGATTCAATCGATACGGTAAAAATGTGCTTACCGGTATTTACCCTGATGATTGACTCCATGAAGGTGCATAGGGAAAAAATGCTTGATGCTGCCAAAGGCGGGTTTACCAATGCTACCGATATCGCCGATTACCTGGTGAAAAAGGGAATTCCTTTCCGCACCTCCCATGAAATAATCGGAAGAATGGTAGCCTATTGCATTGAAAACAGTAAAAATATTGAAGACCTTGATATAGCCGAATTAAAGACATTTTCAGTTCAATTTGATACAGACGTCTATGAAGCAATATCCCTGAATACCTGTGTCAATGAACGTAACCTTCCGGGCGGCCCGGCTGTTGAAAGCGTAAAGAAATCCATACTAAAAATGAAGCATATACTCAGCCGATAAAAGCCAAGAAAAGCCAAGGGGACGTTTTGTTTGACTTATCGATATCGACAAGTCAAACAAAACGTCCCCTTGGCTTATGTTGTCATAATCTTAGCCATGCGTATCAACTCCTGTATCAATTTGATACTCTTATTATGCACGATATTCTCGGGATACGCACAGGGAATTTCAGGGAATAGAAAAGACGGCTATCCGTAGATAACCGCCCATTTAGCATATGTAGTCAGGCTGTTACACCTATCTAAGAATCCATTTTATTAGGAATTATCAGAAATCCATTTCCTTATATCATCAAAAGTGTATAAGTACACATCTGGACTTTCTATCATATCTACTCCTCCAACAATCTTCAAAATTCCCATGCGTTTAAATCCTTAATTTCAATCTCATCATATTCGATAATAGGCATAGCCCAATCAACAACTTCTTCTCGTGTAAGTTCTTTAGTTAAAATCTTCTCAAGCTTGTCAATTATTATTTCTTTAGATGGTTGCAACAAATGAATCTCCCTCCTATCTTTTTGGTATCCAACTTCCAGTGAAATTACCATTTGAATCAAACATATAGTGTGTTTTAACTCCACCTGTGATACTTGGGTCTGGTCTTACCTATCTTATGTTTCCTGCATGGTCTACAGTCTCATACCAATTTCTCTTGACCCCCATTTGCTGGATTCCATTCCCTTACAAACCTTGCTCCAGCCATTTCTCCTTCTTTAATTGGTGCTTTTATTTCTCCATAAAATCTAAATCTTCCATCTGGCAATTCCTTTATTGAACCAGTTCCATATTTTTCAGCTTGCTGATCGTTGTCTCAAGGCACTTACATATGGCTTAGATAGCTTATATAAGCCATGGGCAGCTTCAACTGTACAGGTTGCAGTTGTGAAATCCGTTACCAATTGAGTTTTTTCAGTCAATGATGTCTCATAATTGAAGAAATCAAGCCCGTTTGAAGCAAGATTGACAAAACTATTTTTTATTCCGGTGGCCATTGCACCAGGCATACTCCTTAATGCTTGTGCATCCTTATAAACATTACCTAAACTGCTTAAGTAATCCCTTGCCGTAACCTTTCCTGTTACCATTCCCACTGTATTTATGCTTAAAAGCGCTCTATCGCCAATAAAACCACCCATTGCAACACCAAAGTTTATGGTGCCTTTTATCATTTCAACACCACTGGTTGAAAATGCTTCCATTAGCCCATTTGCTCCATACGGACGATAAATTCTTCCCGGGTGCGGCTCTGTGCCATAGCCTGGTCGATGGCGTTCATCAGCTTGAATTTATAGCTGCCGCCCCTTACTGCGGCACGGTACTCACCTGCCCCCATGGGCTTTTGCTTTGGCTTCTGATAGGGCTTTAAGGTATCCAATCCATGCACCGAACAAATCTCATCGGACAGGGTGCGAAGCTGCTCTAAATTCTTTTCATTAAACTGTAATTTCAAGCCCGTTTCACAGCTTACCGAATTGACTATAAGGTGGTTGTGCCAGTGGTCGCGGTCAATGTGGGTCGCGATTTGCACTTCATAGCCTTTGAAATACTTTGCAAGCTCCACGCCCATTTGATAAATTTCCTGCGGTGTGGCGTGTATTCCAGGTTTGAAGGACTGGATATACTGATAAAAGTATACGCCCTTTTCCTTTTGATACTGCCGTTTTGTGGTTATGAATTCTTTAAAAGCGGTATCTCCACAGCAGTTCTGCCCTGACACCAGCTTGCACCTTTGACCGTTCTCATTTTCATACACAGTCTTTTTGTCCTGGACCACATAGTCCATTACCTTGCGCATGGCGGTCTTGCTCTGTGTCTGTTCCCGGACTGCATAGATAATCGCCATAGCGTCAGCCTCTATCCATCCGGTCATATAGATAATCAAACACTATGCCGAAAGAGGATTTGATTTCTGTCAGGTCAAGGCAGGTAATCCTGCCCATATTGCACAGGGTGGTCAACTGATTGAGGTTTTTACCGATAGCTTTCAGTTCAGCCATCACCTTGTCCAATCCATCCACCACCACAATGTTTTTCCCCAAAGCCGATGCGGTGAGGAATGCTGTCATACTCATGCCCGCCTGTCCCGCTTTATGTTGGATGCGGTCATAATCCGTTTGGCTCATCCGCATGGCAAACATTTTTTCCTTGCTCATACGCTCATCCTTTCTTTTGCTCCCCTTTAGGGGCTGGGGGCGCTTTTGGGGGTTCGGGGGTACCCCCCGACCAGCTGTTTGTATGGACGGCGGCGGGAGCCAGCCGTCTATACAAACAATATGCTGGCCTACCCTGAAAGGGTAGTTACGCGCACCCCCGACGACTACGAACAGGCAGGTAATAGCAGTCCACTTGTCCGTCCGGATAAACCAGTCGTTTATCCCGGATAACCTTCATCACATTGTTTTTATGGGTTTCATCCATGAAATACTTCATAGTGTACTTCCTCCTTTCAACGAGTAAGTCCTGTGCGGAAAACTGGATGTTGTTTTTCCACCATTCATCCACTATACTGGTGATAAAGTAAATTTTCTTTTTTGCCTGACCGTAAATCCATTGCTGTGAATTTGCGGTCTTTTCCTTTCTCTTCACATATCCCGGCTACCCTTCACCTGTGCCTTAACCCTGCACCGCAGAAGCCGCCATGTATTTCCCGCCGTTTGGCGGGCAAGCTGCCGTTACCAGCCGCTTTACCAGTCTTGAAGGTATCAGCCTTTGGGCTGGCTCGCTCGCCCATGTATCTGGGGTCGTGGCGCAGCTGTTATCAAGACGTTGTATCTCACACCGGGATATGCTATTCAGTTGTCAAAAAAGCCTCCTTCTGAATATATAGACTATATTTATATTTATATTCAAGGAGAATTACGCCCTTCAATAAAGCCCTCAAAGTTGTGAATCAAAAACCTATTTGCTCATGAACGTTCCCATTCCATTTTTCAGATGTTTTTGTAACAGGAAAAAAACCGCCAATGGTATCATCAATGTGATGAGTGCGGCGGCATAAAGATTTTCACTGATTGCATTGATATCACCATCCATAAAAACCGAAAGTGGAAATTTCTTTGCACCCTGAAGCAATATAAGTGGCGGTTCAATGGAATTCCATTGGTCGGCAAACAGCAAGAGCACAAGCGCGAAAATGCCCGATTTGGCAAGAGGAAGCACGATGTATATCAGAATTTGACGTTGACTTGCCCCTTCCATTTCAGCTTCATCATAAACGGCGGATGGAATCGTCTGTATAGTTTGCTTCAATAAGAATACACCGAATGTGCCAAAGGCCCCTGGCAGAATTACTGCAGAAAAACCGCCCAACAAGCCAAGTTTGTCTGCTATCAGATAATGCGGGACCATCGTGACGATATACGGCATCATCATTGTAACGATGTACAGATAAAAAATTTTATGAACAGCCTTACCCCTTAATCTTGCAAAGGCATAAGCGGCCGGCAGGGCAATTACCAATTGAAGAATAACGACTGGAACAGTCAAAATAATTGAATTCCTAAAAAATATCCAAAACACCGATCGCGGCCTGAGCAAGCTAAAATACTGTAGCAGGCTCAATCGATTATCCCATTGAAAGGATTTAAAGAGGATCATCAGTATCGGAAAAAGAAACAGGACTGCCAGCAGCAGCTTAAAACAATTATGCAGCTTTCCAGAAAATTTAAGGTTTCTACCCGGAAATTGCATCATGATTCCTCCGTTCATCATGGTATAAGAAGTGAACAAAGACATAAATAATCGCAGACACCACAAAGGCTGCCGTACATAGCTTGCTGTAATCAAGATTGTAGAAATGGTTGTTCATAAAATGCTGGAGCATATAGACGCTTTTGTTAGGATAATTGCCAAACAGCAGATGGATGTCCCTGAACATCCTGAAAACATTAATTATTGAAAAAACAATCACAAAGAAAAGAGTAGGTCTTAAATATACAGCTGTAATATTTATAAATACTGTCCATCTTCTGTTTGTATCAAGTGCGGCACAATCATAATATTTTTCAGGGATGCTCTCCAAACCAATCATCATGAGCAGCATAATGGTTCCAGTATTTTTCCAAAGAAACATTATTATTGCAATATGAAATGAATACTTTGATGTCAGATAATCAGTATTTGCAGAAATCAAACGATTCATAATCCCATCAAGCTGAAACCAGTCATGAAATGCAACAGCGACTGAGACCGCAGGCACCGCCATGGGCATAAGCGCACTTCCTTTCAAAACGCCAGAAAACAACTTTCTCCCTCTCAACCAAAGTGCCAGCAATAGAGCAAGTCCTACATTCAAAGGGACTGCAAATAAAACGAACCGGAGGGTATTTCGCATTGCAAGACGAAAGGAGATGCTTTCAAAAAGTGCAGCATAGTTCTTAAACCATATAATCGTATCAAATGTTGGATTCGCAAACAGTGAAACAGACAGACTTAACACATAAGGGAATAAATAGAAGATGCAAAAGCCCATTAAAGACGGCAACAGCATTAGGTATAAAGCGAGTTTTCTTTTGTTATTCATACGCATTTTCTTCATAATTCCCCCATCATTCTCCAAGGTATACTTCAACCTTATCCTGAATAGTTTGTGCCACATCCTGTGCAGATTTTTTACCGCTGAAATATTTATCGGCTTCCATCCGCACCATCGTGCTCAGATTGTAATCTGAATGGGTTGCAGCGTTCAAACCCGCGATGTACCTGTCAATATAGTCAATGTCGCTTTGCTCTATCCTTGACTTATAGGAATTCCAAATTTCGTCCCTCTTGTTCAATTCTTCCATATAAGCGGCAAGACCCGATTTTGAATCGAGCCGTACCGGGAAACCTCTGTAGGTATTCGCTCCGGACCTTCCAATTGTATCCTGCATTTCCTTTGACAGCAGGATTTTAATGAACTGCCACGCTTCCTCAATGTGAGGGGAATTTTTATTAATGGCATATATGCGCCCGGAAAGAAAAGCAGGCTGCTCATAACCCTCTGCAATGGATGGCCTCTTCAACAGCCGGTATTCCTGAAAGCGGTCTTTAAAAGCTCTCATGTCGTAATTTTTAAGGTAACAAAACGCAAAAAACCCATCCTCTATCGTCGAATAGTAACCGCCTCTCCCTATTTCAGTAGAAGGATGAACATATCGTTCACCTCCCAGTGTTTGAAACAGTTCTAAAAAATCAATGAATTCCCTGGTACTAAACCTTGCAGTTTTCGATTCTTCATCTATGAAGTATCCGAACATGCCGTTAGCCTTGCTGAAAATAGCGGCAGAAGGAATAAATCCGACCGTATTTGTGAATGGGTATTTTCCGGTTAACCCGGCTTCCCGCGCCTGCGCCATTTTCTCCGCAATGGGCAGTATGTCGTTCCACGTCCATGTTTCGTCATCGATGATAATATTCAATTCTTTCAGCAAAGCATTATCTACAGCCCAGCAAGTATGGTTGTATGATAAGGGCATGACAAACAAGCCGTTTTCAGAGCGATACAAGTCCAGAATTTTCGTATCATATTCGTCTATATTAAATATGGGGTCATTGGCAATCAGGTCGTCAAAATTTACCAGCATGTCCTTATTTACATATTTGTAATATTCAACACCGGACATATCGATAATGTCAAAACCCTCTCCCGACATGAGGCCTGTGTTGATCGCTTTCAAATAGTTTTCAAAAGGCAGGTCGATCCAGACACTTTCATCGTCCGCTTCTGATGGTAAATTTGCAGAAAACGCTGACCCTTCCGTTCTTTGCACTGTACTGCTGACTACAAGGTCGAAATTGACCATTTCAACCGGAATCGCCGCAGATTTGTTGTATTGCTTCGCGGCTGCCCGGAAATAGTCATAGGTATGGGATACGGTAAACGTAATTTTTCCCTCTGCGCTTTTGCTGCATGCCGAAAGGAATATCATACAGGCAACTGTCAGCAATAATAACCTTTTCATAATTTTTCTCCTTATATGCCCAGCGTCTTTACCCTTTTCATCAGGTTGTGCCACTCCATGATTGTTTCATCTAAATATGATATCCCGGAATCAGTGATACGATAATACTTTCTTGACGGGCCCCCCGACGGCACGTCCTTCATATAGGCTTCCGTATAGCCTTCGCTGTTTAGTCTTCTCAAAATGGAATAAATGGATCCGTCGTAAACATCCGGGAAAACGACTGTGATTTGCTTCATGATTTCATAACCATACTTTTCTTGCTCACGGAGCTGGTATAGGACACACATTTCCAATATCCCTTTTTTCAATTGTGCATCCATGGCTGCCTCCCTACTTCAATCACTTTGGTTTGAGCGGCAAGATCGTGTATGGTTTTATGCTTGAGTGTGATGACCGACCTAATAAACGATACAAGATTCAGACATCCTAAAGTCACCGCGTTGAAAAGAATTTTAACTGCAACATCACGCAATAGTATATTTCCGAGTGTTAATGCTTTACCATCTGTACGTACAACCTTGATATGGAACAACCATTTCCCCAGTGTGAAGCCTTTCGAAATCCATAGAACAAAAGCGTTCATTATGTTTCCTATTCCCAAAGTAACAATCAAGGATAGAAGCAGCGCAAAGCGGGTAACAAGATGCAATTGAATCCATTCCGGATGTACATATGTAATGGAGTCCATCTGCTCAACATCTGCTTTGTGCAATCCGAATTTTTCAAGTGTGTACTCAAAACTTCTTTCTGTTGTTTTAAATAATAGATTACCGTCAACAAACAGTTTTATATATTTGATATTTCCATCCTGATAATAGACTGTGCGCTGTACCACACCGGACAAGGGTATGATAGAATCCATTTGGCTGACAGCAACATTTGTATGAATTAATATTGCGCTAAAGAACAGAGTGCACAGTAAGAGTGTAGTGACAATGGTATCCACAACATGCGCACCCAAACGTTTTGGTATCGTTGCCAATTGCCCCGTCTGCTTAACACTGTCCATCAATATGGTGCGGATAATATTTGCGGGTGAACCAGCTAATGCAACGGCGGTTAGCCCATCGCTGCCTTCAGCGATTTTCTCATCAATAATATCATTGTAATCCGCTAATATTTCGCTGACTTCGTCATCAGTCAGCTCGTGGCACAGTCCGTTTTTTATTTCTCTTAAAAACTCTTGTTTATTCATTTTCATAGCCCCCTGCATATACCAAACTATTATTCAAAGATTAGTAGTTAGTATTATATCAAACTACTATTCAATAAGCAATAGTTGCACACTTATGAGCATGCGATGTCACCAGTAATTTTGTGGGGGTTTTTGTGGGCACTGTCAATCATAAAAAACTATCTTATCCTGAACATAGCAAAAGCCACGAATACCGCAATAGTACTTGTGGCTTTATGCTTTAGGGCAGTTTACATATAAATGCGTAACTGATTTCTGACACCCTTAAATTTCATAGTTATTCTAACACTTCACTGTGATGCTGCATTTTTCACCAGTTAATTTCAGTATCTTTGTGTACGTTCCTTTGAGTATATGCGTATAACTCCCTAATTTTTCAAGAGCATTTTCCCTATTGTCGCACATAAAAGTACCCATTAAAGAAAACAATTCTTAGTTGTGAAAAAGACCACGTAAAAAGATTTTATTCGGACATGGCCTTTCTATACCGATTTGTTGCTGTTTACAATAATGTTTTCGTTTATACCTCGTAAAAAACACAACACCGGGTTGTTGGCACAATAGGTGTAAAGATTTAATGAGAGCGAATCATTGGGATCTCCTCTGTAGGTGTCCTCCTGCAAAAATCTTGCTATCTTCGGGTCATACATTCTGGCGTTCAGGTAGTACAATCCTGTTTCATCATCATACTGGTATCCGGCATAGGTGATACTGTTATCGACATTGCCTGTCTGCTCCAGGATGTTTCCAAAGGCGTCATAGTAGTATGTGGCTGCGATAAGCCCGTTTGTATCTATCAGAGCGGTCACATCCGCATGTCCGTTGTAGATATAGTAATAGGTTTCACTGTCCACGGTTCGCATCAAAAGGTTTGTGCCGTAAAGGTTTCTGGCCTTCTGTGTTCCGTTGCTGTTTACTTCAAGCACCACTTTGTCGTATTCGTACAGGTAATAATTTGTCTGCCCGTCTACCGTTTTGGACACCCTTAAGCCTTCTCCGTTGTAATCGTTGATAACCGTTGTACCCTCGTTTGTTGTTGTCTGGATAAGCTGATTTCGGTTGTCATAGGTATTGGTAACCGTTGTTACCGTCGTTTGAGCGAAACCGTCTATATATTCCGTAACCTCCGTTTGCAGCTGATTGCCGTTGTTCTCATAGCTGTAAGTCGTTACTTCAAAGATAGCAGCGTTAATCTCTGTGGTTATATCCTCCAGCCGGTTTTGCTCGTTATAGGAATAGGTATTGCAGATCGTTTCACTGCAGGTGGTGATGGTTTCCGTTATCCTGTTCCCGGCCATGTCATAGGTATAGCTGGTTTCTCTTCCATTGGGCTCGGTCACCGTTGACAACCGGTTAAGCGTATCATAGGTATAGGATGTGGTTCCCTTGACTAATCCGTCTATCACTTCAAGCTTACTGATCTGGTTATTGGCACTGTCATAGGTATAGGTGTATACATCCATGACTGTTCCATTAGCATATTTATTTGTCAATGTCCACAGGGTATTATCCGGGTAATAGGTATACTCTTCCTTTATTCCGGTGGGATAGGTGACACTGGCTCTGCTTCCGTTGTCATAGTATTCATAGGCGGTTCTTTGATTGGAAGCAAGACTCCCGTCAATAACTACCGAAAGCCTCCCTGCCCGGTCATAGATCGCTGTTGTCACATTCCCTTTCGGATCGGTGGTTTGCTCTGCCGTCTCCCCAGGGTCAACCCCACTTATTATATCATACTCATGGCAAACTGTTCCAATATTCGGTGTGGTTTTGGATGTTACCCGGTTCAATGCGTCATAGGTTCGGGTTGTTGTTCCGGTACTGTCGGTTATGGTAAGCTGGTTTCCGTTATTATCATAGGTATAGTTGATGGTGCTGCCGGACTCTTGCACAGATATCCAGTGTTACGAATGTTTTACCGACTCCAGGGTCTCCATCTATGATAGTCATTTTGTTCATCGGGATATATGGCTTCCACAGCCAATCAATTTCTTCAGGTTCAACTTCCGACATCCTGTAATTTGCTAAATCATTGCCCACAGCTTCAGCTTCAACCCAATTGATGACTTATCCCCCGCCTATAGAGGCAGGTGTCTTAGGGGCGTTTGATAAATATAATAGATTTTGTAATATTTTGAATTCTTCTGATAAGAATGTTGTCTATTCCTTGAAAACCCGGATTTGCATAAACCATGTTTTCACGAGTTAATATAAATAAAAAACCGCAAATCCTCTATAAAACTGGATTTGCGGTTGTCTACCTAATAAGTATACATTGCATATTCTCTATCACTTAAACACACATTATAAAAGAACCATTTTTTTGTTGAGAGCCCATAATGCTAACAATGCTTCCGGCCTTCCTCTTCACATGCTTTAAATGCGCCCACTACACCGATGCAATTTATTTATTAACTGACTCAATGTCCCATAAGGGCATATTTACAAGCCATTCCTCCCGCTTGTAATTTGTCATGACTGTGCGGATTGAAATCTTTGGGTTAAATTTTTCATAATATGTTTTCAGTCTTTTTGCTTTCAAATTTTTTTCCGCCTTGACTTCCTTTTCGGGGCAAAATAAAAAACAACTCCGGTTGCTGCTCCGGAGTTGTTAATAAGGTTTTACTTTTTTTTCAAGAGCCTTTCCCATGCTATACCAGGAATCTCTTAGCTTTTTCCTCATTTCCTCGTCCAGAGTGCTTTCTATTACATCATTGAACTGTTTACGCATTTTGTGATACTCACGGATATCAAATTCTTCTTTCATAAGCAGGGCTTCCATCTCCTCCACCCATTCATATAAATAATCGATACCCATGAACTCGCTGCTGGCTTTTTTCTTTAAATGTGCCACTACAAGTTTTACGGCTTTTCTTTTTACATCTGCGTCTGTTAATTGTTTCTTTGCGGTTTTCTCTGTCTTTACATTCATCATATATACTCCTTTCTTAACTATTTATACATAAAAAATAACCCACAGTTACATACCTGCGTGGATAAATATAATAGTACCGGTGGCCTGTAACATATAATTTCCCGGCTTCCAGGATATGCAGACCACAAGGTAAGCGAAGTGTTATTTGAAACCCTTTGTATAAATCGTTGAAAACATGGGTTACAAAACACTAGAATGATTATCCAGAATTCATAAAATAATGGATATTCATATTATACCTTAGTTCACATGGAAATGCAAATATAACGGAAACATTAATATGTGATTACCGTTTTACCGTTTAATCTCCGGGGATCAATTTTGTTCTCCTTTTCCTTAGGAACAACCACAGTGTCCGGATCTCCATCACTTATATACATTCTGCTCCTTGTCATAAGAGGAAGCCAGTATGTTAAATCAAATTTAATCTCTGCCTTCCCCTGTGAGCGAATACGGCGCACATAAGTGGAATCATATTCCATGTGTATGGATGGAACGCTGGGTAAATAACCGACAGCCATAATGGTCTCATTGATATAGGATATTCCCTCGTAATCCCCCTTTGCCAGAGCATCCCGCATATTCTCAGGCGCATTGCTTCCAAAAGGCAGCGCCAGGGAATAAAACGACATATCCGGAATAACTTGCTGCAGTCTTTTTTCGTTTTTCCCGAGTTTTTCATAAATCTGCAGCCGATCCTTTGCAGTTTCAAATTTAAAATGTCCCCAGGAGTGATTTCCAATTTCAAAGCCGCAGCCCAATAAAATCTCCAGTCTTTCCTTCAGGCTTCCTGCACCTTCAAAAGTTTTTTCTTCCTTGTCCATGTTCAGGTAAAAAATCCCTTTAAGCCCAAAATCCGAATGTTTTTCATTAAATTTTAACATGACGCCTACGGCAGACTCCGGATTTACAGCAAGTTTTCCATTTTTCTCTATCAGATTAAACTGACCCTCAGAACCATCATCAAATGTAAATACAATTGGGATTTTACCCTCGGGCACAGTAATATTGTGATCGATGAAATCCCGCATGCTGATAAGCCTGTAACCTTTTTCATACAAGGTTTCAAGCAGTTCCTCAAAAGCACTGAAGGAAGTGGTCCATTCAACATCACCGGTATCATTCAAATCCTTTATAAAGTTATGGAACATAACAATTGGAATTTCCCCGGATTCATCAGGCTTAATTGTAGTATAGTCAACCGGCTCCTTAACAACCGGCGGGTTTGTAGGCTCGGGTATTGATGTAACTGCCGGCTGTGTTTCTGCCGGCTTTGTTACGGGAATGCCAGTCCCGATTGCCGTGGTTACCGGCGGAGAAGTTGAAGGAGTTGGAGTAATTTCAGTATTCCTGTCGCTGCTTAACTTGCAAGCTATTATCAGCAATAAACCCGCTATTATTAATAACGCAAATAATTTCCTAACCCTTTTTATCATTTGTCCACTCCCAAATCAAGTTAATATTCAATTCCGCGTCTTGCGGCTATCCCTATGCAATATGGATGTTTTACCGCTTCCATATGTGTTATGTAATCGGATTTTTCACGAAATATACCGGAGGCATCCCGTCCTGTACAAACAATCTCAACACCGGACGGCGTGTTTATTATGAGCTCCAGAACTTCAGATTCCAATATCAGACCATTGTGAATAACATCAAGAATTTCATCCAGAATAACAACATCCCAATGCTTTGAGAATATCTCCCCTTTTAGGCTTAACCATCCCTTTAGAATGTCTTCCTTTGTATCGTTAAGCTGCTCCTCGGTCATATTCCACAGGAAAACATGATGGCGCTGGTCAGGCCTGAAGAAGAGCATATCAGGGAACTTTTCCAGAAAAAGCTTTTCCCCCGTATCCCTGTTTTTTAAAAATTGTGCAAAAAGCACTTTTAATCCCCGCCCAAGCGCTCTGACGGCAAGACCTGCGGCAGCGGTAGTTTTACCCTTTCCATTCCCAATGTAAAGATGAATCATTCGGAAAATATTCCTTCCATATTGTACTGTCAGAAATCTTATATAAAATAAATTCCATAACAATAACCATTATATTATATAATGCGATTTTCTTCAATAAGCCCTTTACATAACCAGATTATTTAACAGACGGATTACCTGGAAGCGGGCGGAACCATAACGACTCAGTCTGGAGATTTTCAGGCAGAGCAAGGGATCGTGTTCATCATTTATTTCCTGTATTTTTTAAACGGATCAACCGTCCTTCCAAAACCTCCGAACTTTTTCGCAGGTTTTTTCTTCCTGTTCGTTCCAATAATTCCTCCAATAGCACCGGCGAGAATGCCTGTTAAAACCATTATAATTGCATTCTGATTCAGCATAAAATCACTAAAGAGAATACTGCTTGCCAGATAAAGAATCAGCATGTACGCAAGGCCTGCTACTCCTCCTTTGAGCATTCCGTTTTTATCATTATATATTCCCGCCTTAAAGCCTGCTATTAAAAGCCCTGTCAATGTTGCAAGCAATACGGCAATAGTTGTGTATCTTTCCGGAAAATCCGTGAATGTTAAAACTGCCGCTAAAACCAACATAAGCGGAATTGTTATCCCAAATGCGGTAATCAAAGCTGCAGCAATTCCATATCCGGCCTGTGGTGCTACGCTACGGCCTTCTGCTTTCTCCTGCATACTCTGTCCCCCAAAAATTTACTTTGCTTCAATGTATGCGGAAAAGTTATATTTTAGAACTTTCGGGGATAAAACCTGTAACATCATTACGTTAACCTGAATAAACTGTTAATGAAATAATTATCAGGAGGGTTAATAATATGTGTACTGGTACAAAAGGGCTCTTCGGGTGCAATAGTGAAATACTGTTCTTCATTATCCTATTCCTGCTCCTGTTCTGCAACACTGGGTTTGGTTGCTGCGACTAAACGCAGGAATTTTATGATTTTACTGCAAAGGAGGGAATAATTATGGCAGACGGCTTATTTGGTGGCTGCGGCAATAGCGAAGTTCTGTTTTTCATCTTGATTTTCTTGTGCTTGTTCTATGACCGTTGCTTTCCTACACGCGGTATTGTAGACAAATGCTAGGAGTAATAGAGCATTAATCTTAGGATAGACTTGAAGAAGCCTTTTAACGGCGGAATCTTCCAATTGCCATTGACTCAACATAAAAGAAGCGGATTTATTTATTCCGTTTCTTTTATTTTTTCTTAATCCGCTTATTTAATTTCTTTTATGTATCCTTTAAGATAAAACCCTGCGGCTGTAATTGAAACAACTATTCCTATCCATAACAGGTAACTTGCTGCTGTAATATTTAAAAAAGCCAGGACAATTCCTGCGAAAAGAACAGCCGCGGCGGCCTTGCCTATCCAATTAGAAGAAACCACAATATCCTTTCGAAGGAAAAACAATGAACCAATTATCATGGCAAGTTCCTTTAAAGCCAAGATGCAGAAAAAATAAATCTGTATCCTGCCATCTCTCGCCAACAGAAAAATGGCTGTAAGCTGGAGGAGTTTATCCGCAAGGGGATCGGCAAGCTTGCCGAAACTTGAAATAAATCCGAACCGTCTGGCAATATATCCGTCAAGTATGTCCGTAAACTCGGCCAGAACAAATAAAACAAGACTTTCCAGCCATTTACCCGAGAGCATCCAGTAGGCCATAACCGGTATGGAAAGCAATCGTAGAACAGTTAATATATTAGGTATATGTTTTAATTTATTCTTACCCATTTGCGACAATTCCCTTCCGGTTAAATACATCGGATATAATCTGATACATTTGTGGCTTGTACTTTTTCATATTAACAGGTTTAAGATTGTTATCAACCCATACATGTTCGGTTTCTCCCGTAACAACGGGTTTGATATAATTTTTGCGGTAGATTTCATAACAGAATGAGATGCGTGTTGGTGTAAGGTTTTGTATACTGGTTTTTACAAGCATTTCATCTTCATAAAAAGATGGGTACAGATATCTGCATTTCAAACCGAGCAAAGGAAGTCTGACTCCTTCACTTTCCATACGGCTGTATGTTATCCCTGCCCTTTGAATAAAATCGGTCCGTCCGCATTCAAACCATATCGGGTAAACAGAATGATGGACTATGCCCATTTTGTCCGTTTCCTGATACCTTACGGTAATTTTTGTTTCCGAGAACATTTTACCCTCCATAATCCAATGTATATCCAAATTTTATTACAACAGAAGCAATTGCTTGCAGTTGCAGTACCGGCGGGGGCCCATTTCCGGACCTCGTTATAAGGCAAGTATTTTATTTAGTTCTATCATATCCTCATCAATAGACTTCTTCATTGCAAGAGCCTCACCGATATCAAAATCCGTAATTCTGCCGTTTATAAAAGATACCACTCTGTTTTGGTATCCGTCCTTCAGGAGTTTAACGGCATGAGCTCCCATGCGGCTGGCCATAACCCTGTCATAAACTGTTGGGCTTCCCCCCCTCTGAATATGTCCCAAAATAGTCGCCCTTGATTTGATATCGGTTTTTTCTTCTATATATTTTGCAACCTCAACAGCACCGCCAACTCCCTCGGCAATTACAACGAGGTAATGCTTTTTACCACGATTTCTTCCTTCAATAATAGGCTTTATTATATCCTTGTCTATGTCAAACTCTTTTTCGGGCAGAACTACTGCTTCAGCCCCTCCTGATATGGCAACATTCAACGCAATATATCCGGCTTTTCTTCCCATAACCTCCAGTACACTGCACCTTTCATGAGAATACGCCGTATCTCTTATTTTATCAATAGCATCCTGTACGGTATTCATGGCTGTATCAAATCCTATAGTATACTCTGTACAGGCAATATCATTGTCAATTGTCCCGGGTATACCTATTGTTATTAGTCCCTTTTTGCTTAAATCCAACGCTCCCCGGTAGGACCCGTCACCACCGATAATAATCAATGCGTCCATACCGAAAACCCGGGCAATGGAAATGCCTTTCCCTACCCCCGCTTCCGAATTGAATTCCGCCGATCTGGCAGTTTGAAGAATGGCTCCTCCACGGTGAATCAAATCTCCTACAGAACGCAGGGACATTTCCTCAATATCACCATGTAAAAGGCCCTCATAACCCTTTCTCACACCCATAACCTTTAATCCATAATAAATTCCTGTCCTGACAACCGCACGAACCGCCGCATTCATACCCGGAGCATCTCCACCGCTGGTTAAAACACCTATAGTCTTTATTCCGCTCATATTCTCACCATCTTTTTATATTTAATAAGGAACGGCCCGTGTGTTCCACACGGGCTTAATAATCCACCTGCAACTAATTGTTTTTGAACAGCAGGCCTTCAGAAACCCTTTTCAATAATAATGCTATGGGCTTCTTCCACTTCCCCTTCAGGAACCGAGACTTCAAAATAGTTGTCGTTTTTTTCCTTTTGATTGACAGGACTCAGCTTAACCAAAATACCTTCTTCTTCTAGAATGGATTTAAGCTTTTCAGCCATATCCTTGTTCTGAGCCATATATACAACAGTCCACATTTTTAGCTCCCCCCTGCCAATTCAGACTGTTATGACTTTTCAGTCAACATCTGAATTTAAGCTTTCACTGGTTCATCCATATACTATTCTCATTTTCTTTGACTTTTCTTATTCAATAAATTTCCGTAGTAACCTTACCTTCGATATAATATAATACTTTACAGGTTTAAAAAGGTAAATCACAATCCCGACACTACTATATATTATTTTCATAAAAAACGCAAGTCGCATTCGTATATTTTTACCTTACATTTCCAGCCTGCAGGGATTTCTGTTAAAATAGTTCAACTTATATATCAACCGGGTTTAACGGAAAATTCCTCATGCTTTACATTTATTTCTCCGACAAGGCATTCCAGTTCGTTCAGCAGTGTTTTATTAATATCAACTCTGAACCCCTTTTTAATACCTCCGCTCTGATACAGATATACCGGAATAGTTCCTTCAAAGTACTTAATTAATGATATAACAGCAAGGGTTATTTCATTCGGAGTATCTTCAGGAATACGAACTTTCAGGTAATGCTTAAAAGCCTGTTTTTCCTGATTCTTTTTATCCTGTTGCCGCGGTGATTCCGTGTCTATGGCTTCTTTACCGTCCTGCGGCAGAGAATACCGGTTCCCGTTGCTTTTTCGAAGCCCTTCCCCAGCAATATATTTTTTGGTTCCTTCTCCGACGCTTTGGCCTGTGCCATATGCATATTTTGGAATATTGCCGTCAATGTCGGATAAACTCTCACCTTTAACGACAGGCTTCACCAATTCGGTGATGATTTTAGGCGTCTCATCTTCCCGTACACTAAGCTTGCCCTCAATCCATACAGGAAATTCAGGCTTCAGCAGATCCCCATATTTATCCAGTGTATTGGGAAATACAATCACCTCCATCTGACCGGCAAGATCCTCCAATGTTACAAAAGCCATTAATTGATTGCTCCTGGTTGTAATGGTTTTTATATCCGTTACAATTCCGGCAGCACGTACAAACATACCATCCTTCATCCTGCTCTGAACAGCTTCCTCCGCCCTTTCATCCATTATAAGATCAATTGAATAAAGAGTAACCCCCCTTTTTATATCCTCCTCATATTCGCTTAACGGATGTCCTGACAGGTATAACCCCAGCATATCCTTTTCCATGGCCAATAAAAGCCTTGAGTCATATTCGTCAAGATCAGGATATGAGACCTGAAGACATGTATTATTAGCCGAATTATTTCCCGCGTCAAAGAACGACAATTGTCCTTCCATCTTCATTCTTTTCAGATTTGATATATTGTCAATAATTCGCTCATAGGAATTCATCAGACGTGAGCGGTATATTTTTAAAGAATCAAAAGTCCCGCTTTTAATAAGGCTTTCAATACATCTCTTATTTAATTCCTTCCCCTCAAGTTTTTCGCACATATCCGGAAAGTCCTTGTATGGACCGTTCTTTTCTCTTTCCAGAATAATCTGCCGAGCGACGCCTGTACCCACATTTTTAACGGCAGAAAGGCCAAATCGGATTTTACCGTTTGTTACAGTAAACACTTCCCCGCTCTCATTCAAATCCGGGGGCAATACCTGAATTCCCATTCTTCTGCACTCCAGTATATACTGTGAAACTTTATCCGCCGAGCCCAGGAAACTATTTAACAAAGCAGCCATAAACTCTACAGGATAATAATTTTTCAGCCATGCCGTCTGATAACCGACCACAGCATAGGCTGCGGCATGGGATTTATTAAAAGCGTAACTGGCAAAATCCATCATTTCATCATAAATGGCATTGGACACCTTTTCATCCACACCGTTACGAATAGCGCCAGGAATCAATACCTTCCCACTGGAATCTGTTTCTCCGTATACAAATTTCTGCCGTTCTTCCTCCATAACATCCTTTTTCTTTTTTGACATGGCTCGTCTCACCATATCCGAGCGTCCCATGGAGTACCCGCCCAATTCCCTTACAATTTGCATAACCTGCTCCTGGTATACCATACAGCCATATGTCACATTCAATATGTTTTCCAGCAGCGGGTGCGCGTAACGGATGTTTTCAGGGTGATTTTTGTTGCGTATATACCTGGGTATTTGATCCATCGGGCCTGGACGGTACAATGAAATTCCAGCTATAATATCTTCAATGGAAGAAGGCTTCAATTCAGTCATAAACTGAGTCATTCCCGCACTTTCCAACTGGAACACCCCTGAAGTTTCTCCTCTGCCTATCAGATGGAAAACCTGGACATCATTCATATCAATATTATCTATATCAAGCCTTACCCCATAGTTTTTTTCAGCCATACGAACAGCGTCCCGGATAACGGTAAGAGTTCTGAGGCCAAGAAAATCCATTTTCAATAATCCCAACTCTTCAAGGGTGGTCATCGGAAACTGCGTGGAAATATTTCCCTCACTCTGGTAAAGCGGAACATATTCGGTAATGGGTTCACTGGATATGACAACTCCAGCCGCATGGGTAGAAGCGTGCCGTGGCATACCTTCCAGCAGCAGTGCTGTACTTACAAGCTCGTTAATACGGTGATCGTTTTCATATGCCTGTTTCAGGTCGGTACTTAACTCCAGTGCTTTTTCAATACTCATACCCAATTGCATCGGGATCATTTTTGCTACTTTATCAACTTCGGCGTAAGGGATTGCCAGAGCTCTTCCCACATCACGTATCGCTGCCCTGGCCGCCATGGTACCGAATGTAATAATCTGCGCTACCCTGTCCTTGCCATATTTTTCAACTACATAGTCTATGACTTCTCCTCGCCTCTCAAAGCAAAAATCAATATCTATATCAGGCATGCTTATCCTGTCAGGGTTTAAAAAACGTTCGAAAATGAGCTGATACCGGATGGGATCAACATTTGTAATACCCAGGCAGTATGATACCATGCTTCCTGCCGCAGAACCTCTGCCCGGTCCGACCATAATATTATTTTGCCGCGCATACCGGATAAAATCCCAAACGATAAGAAAGTAATCCACATAACCCATTTGCCTGATTACAGACAGTTCATATTCCAGCCGTTCCATAAGATGCCCTCCGCCGGAATAGCGTTCCATAAAACCTTTCATACATAAGTCCTTCAGATAACCGAACGCGTCCCGGCCATCAGGCACATCAAAAGTCGGTAAATGAAGCTCCCCGAACTCAAGCCGGACATTACACATTTCCGAAATTTTAACAGTATTTCCCAGTGCTTCCGGACAATAATGAAACTGTTCCTGCATAATATCCGGGGATTTCAAATAAAGCTCATCGGTAGAAAACCTCATCCGGTCTTCATCTTCAACCGTTTTCGCAGTTTGAATGCACATCAGGATTTCCTGAGCTCTTGCATCTTCTTTGTTCAGATAGTGAACATCATTTGTGGCAACCACAGGAATACCGGTTTCCCTGGATAACCTTAAAATACCCTGGTTCACCAGCTTCTGCTCCTCCATACCATTCTGCTGAAGTTCCAGGTAGAAATTATCCTTTCCGAATATATTTTCAAAACGAATGCCAAGTTCTTTTGCGTGCTCATACCGGTTTTCCATCAAAGCTGCGGGTATGTCTCCGGCAAGACAGGCGCTTAACCCGATAAGACCTTCATGATACTCTTCCAGGAGCGTAATATCAATCCTGGGTTTATAATAAAAGCCTTCAACGAATCCTGCCGAAACCAGCTTCATCAGGTTTTTATACCCGGTGTTGTTTTTAGCCAGTAAAACCATATGCCCCTGTTCCGCGTCCAGCCTGGCATCCTTGTCAAATCTGGAGCGTGCCGCCGTATACACTTCACAACCCAGTATAGGCTTTATTCCCTGTTTCATACATGCCTTATAAAAATCAATAACGCCATACATCACACCATGATCGGTAATAGCGATGGCATCCATCCCGAGGTTCTTTACCTTTTCCACCATAGAGGAAATCCGGTTGGCACCATCCAGAAGGCTGTATTCAGTATGGACATGCAAATGAACAAATTTACCCATTTCCTCCTCCGCTTACAATACAGTTAAAGTAACGGTTTTGTAATTAAAGTTAATAACCTGACCGTAATTACAAGGTACGCGGCATAAAAAAACCACATCGGCCAGTGAGCAATAAGCGACAGTGGCAATTTTGCACCTTCATCCGAATCCATTTTGGCTTCCTTTCGTGTAATAACCACAAACGCTTTCATCAGAATCACAAGTATACACCCGACAACCAGCGCCAGAACAAACAACTGGCCCATGGTCTCCTCCGTTAAAACCATTTGTTCAACTATTATGTCTCTATTATACCAATTGATTAAAACGGCCAGAAGATTATTCGTAAAATGTGCCACAATACCGGCAAAAACAGAACCTGTTCTGTAACAATACCATGCGAGTAAAAGTCCCAGCAAAAAGGGTCCCAGCAAATTACGTATATCAAAATGAAACAAGGCGAAATAGAAAGCCGATATAAATATTGACATTCTAGCTCCCATGCCTTTGTATGAGCCATATATTATGCCCCGAAAAAACAGTTCCTCGCATATGGCCGGGATTAATGCAATCACCAATATCTGAATCCAAAGCTCCGGGATACTTTGTGGGGTCGGAACATTGTCTAGCGGTATAGTACCTATTTTTTCCAAAAAATATATAACCGCCGCGTTCAGAACAGAAGCTATCAGGCTGGACGAAACCGCCATCATAACTATCAGAAACGCTTCCATACCGGTAATCTTTTTTATACGAAAGGCTTTTACCGGATTGAGTTTATAGCGGTATAAAAAAATAAGAACGGGCAGCATGATAATAATTAACTGAATGAATACAAGGAAAGGGTAATAATTCCGTTCTATCCATTCATCTCCAAGTGTCAGATATAGAGTCAACTGAGATATTGTATAAAAAATAACAATAGTGAATATAAGATAATTGGTCCGCTTTATTAAAACATCAGGTTTCACCCTTTATTAACCTCCAATCATTTCTTTTTCAGTAATTATAAGCATAACTTTTCGGTCATATGCTTCATGGGGTAACCCGTTGGTAAGTTGATTGGAAAAAGCAAGGCCAATCGTTTTGCATTCCGGCGGAATAATGGACAGGTATCTGTCATAATACCCTCCGCCATACCCGATGCGGTATCCTCTTATGTCAAAAATAATACCGGGAACTATTACCAGTTCAATCTCCTTTTCAGATATAGGCTCCAGCGAGGATTTCGGTTCCAATGTGCCTGAATATCCCTTTTCAAGATCATCCGGTATTTTTTTTACCGGAACAGCATACATTCCATTTTTATGCACTCTGGGAACACAAACCGTTTTACCTGTGCGAAGGGCAGTATCAATTATCCTGTCGGTACACACCTCACTTTTTTTTGATATATAAATGAACACATTATGGCTGCTGATAAACCACGGATGAACACAAAGCCTGTTCTGAATAATTTCACTGTTTTTTAAAACCTGTTCAGGCATTATGGAATTTCTGCGGTTCCTTGCAATTTTACGGAGTTCTTCTTTTGTCATAAGTATTTCTCTTTTCCCATATTGAAAAAACAGGCGGTTCATTGAACCGCCAATAGTTCCCAAAAGAATTTTATTACTCGATTTTTGCTCCGCAGTTGGGACAAAATGCCGTTTCCGTATTTATTTCAGCGCCGCAGCCCGGGCATTTCATTGAATTTTTAATCTCCAGAATCTTCTGTTGTAATTCCTCAATTTTTGCTTCATGTTCAATAATCTGATTGCATTGTTCGGCCATACCTAAATCATTGCCCGCTTTAAACTGATCATAAACTTGAGTACCCATTTCAAGACAAGTTTTTTTAATTTTGTCCTTCTCCTGAGAAATACTCGAATTCAGTTTGGTTATTTCAACCATGTCGCTTGATTTTTGAGCCACATTCTTGCCGAATTTCTTTAAATCATCTAAAAATGCCATGTTCAACCCTCCATTTATATAAAAATATTTACTCTATCAATAATAGAATATAATTTATTGTTCATAAAATCAAGAGAAATTCAGAATATTGTGGGTTGAAACAACAGTTCCCTGCAATATTTCCCTGACCGCAACCACAATTTCACGGGTATTTGACAAATGAGATCTTTGGTAGCTTTGAAAACAGGGCTTTTTTAATTGTTTTTTATCAAATTTATGAGATTTAGTATTGAGTACTATTGAGCCATGTAATATAAGGGATAGGAGGTTTTTTATGAGACTAAAGATTTCACGTTCCGAAAATTCAGCATACCTTTACGAACCTTTATCGGATCTACGTTTCCAAGAATACAAACCTTGTCTCCTATCTCCCTTTTCACTACAGCCA
>CAZSVI010000022.1:0-36364 GCA_964610205.1 uncultured Oscillospiraceae bacterium | reverse complement strand
AACCCCTGTTACCGCCGTGAAAGGGCGGTGTCTTAACCGCTTGACCAATGGGCCGTAATAATGGGAGAAGTGGGATGTAACAAGTGAGATTTGCTTTGGCTGAGCCATTTGCCTTCTCACTTCTCACCTCTCACTTCTCGCCATTAAAATGGTAGCGGCGAGTGGGGTCGAACCACCGACACTGCGGGTATGAACCGCATGCTCTGGCCAACTGAGCTACGCCGCCGTGAGTATGCATCCTTAAGACGCTTTATCATTGTAGCATGCACCCCGAATTTCGTCAAGATTATTCCTGAAAATTTATATGCCATATACAACCCATACCCGCCACCACGTGCTTTTAGCCCGAGGGGCTAAAATACACTTCATTAATTCGTGGCCTGTATGCCTATAAACAGCATACCATACAGGCCGCCTATAGAGGTGGGGGATATCTTGGTTCCTCGTTATAACTCTACTTATGAATTAACAGCATTTCGGCTTTTTTAACCGCCATGTACGCATCCCCTGCGTAAGCGTCGGCTCCGATTTCCACGGCATAACCTTTGTCAACGACGGCGCCGCCAATCATTACTTTTGCCGGAATACCTTCTTCCCGGACTTTTTTTACCACCTGTCGCATTTCCACCATTGTGGTTGTCATAAGGGCAGACAGGGCAATTATATCCGCACCGCATTCATGGGCTTTATTGATAATAGCTTCACAGGAAACATCCTTGCCCAGATCAAACACTTCAAAACCATAATTTTTCAGCATAAGCCCCACAATGTTTTTTCCTATATCGTGAATATCCCCTTTTACTGTCGCCAGAACAATCCTGCCTTTTTTACCGGTGCTGCCGCCGGCCTCCAGTAACGGACTTAATAAACCCATTGCAATTTTCATCGTCTCAGCGCTCTGGATTAACTGCGGCAGGAAATACACTCTTTTCGCATACAGCTCCCCTACTTTTGTAATAGCCGGAATTAAGTGCTGATCCACCAATACCTGAGGAGCTGCGCCACTATTCAGCGCTTTTTTTATTGATGAAAGCCCTTCTTCCCTGCTGCCTTCCAAAATGGCATTATAAACAGGATCTCCCTGTCTTCGCTCTTCTTTTGTCCCGTTTTTTTCTCCATAAGCTTTAATATAGTGTATACTGCTGTGGTCCTTTCCGGTTAGAGCATCACCGGCTCTTTTAATATGCATCAATATTTCCGCACCGGGATTCATAATAGCCGCCGATAGCCCTTGTGATATTGCCATAGCAAGAAAAGCCGTATTTATCCAGGCTCTTTCCGGAAGTCCGAACGAGATGTTCGACAACCCCATTACAGTATTGACACCAAACTCTTCATAACTCCACTTGAATACTTTAAGGGCTTCCAGAGAGGCTTCCTGATTGGAGGCTATGGTCATAACAAGACCGTCCGCCAGAATATCCTCTTTGGAATAACCAAACTTTTGTGCTTCACTGTATACTTTTCGAATAATTCTTATTCTCTCCTCAGCCTTCTCGGGAACCCCTTCGTCATCCAACGGAAGCAGAATAAAGGCGGCCCCGTACTTTGCGGCCACCGGAAGGATTTCCTTCAGTTTTTTCTCTTCGGCGGATATAGAGTTAATCAAAGCTCTTCCGGGATAAACTCTCAAAGCCGACTCCAATGCCTGAGGCGATGAAGAATCCAGGCATAGCGGAACCTGAACCATGGAACTTAGGGTTTTAACCATTTCCGTCAATGTTTTTGCTTCATCAATATCCGGGACACCGGCATTCACATCCAGAACCAGCGCTCCTTCATCTATCTGATCCATCGCGTATTCGGTGACGAGTTCCATAGAGCCTTCCCGCAATTCCTCACGCAGTTTTTTCTTTCCGGTTGGATTAATCCGTTCCCCGATAACGCAAAGAGGCAGGCTTCTGCTGATGGATACAGTCTTCCGGGAGGATGACAGTAATAAAACCCCTTCTTTATGCTTAATGTTTATACCCTTTTGCCCACGGGCTGTTTTTGAAATTTTATTGATATATGCCGGTGACGTCCCACAGCAGCCACCAAACAGATTTACTCCCGCTTCGATAAAAGCTTGGGTATATCCCGCAAACACACCGGCATCCATATCGAACACCGTTTCTCCATTTACAAGTTTGGGCATGCCCGCGTTCGGCTTGGCTATCAATGGAACTCCCGCGAAGGGCTTCAATTCGCTGATAATCGCCAGCATCTCTTTGGGGCCTGTGGAACAATTGCATCCAACTGCATCCGCGCCAAGGCTTTGAAGGGTAATCAATGCGGTCAGAGGATCCGTTCCGTTTATCGTATGACCGCCCCGTTCAAAGGTCATCGTCACCATTACGGGAAGATCACAGCTCTCTTTCACAGCCAGCAGCGCAGCCCGCGCCTCCTGTATATCCATCATGGTTTCAACAACAAACAAATCAACTCCGCCTTCCAAAAGCCCCTGTACCTGTTCTTTGTAAATTTCAACTATCTCCTCAAATGAATACATGCCGAAGGGCTCCATCAGTTGGCCGGTAGGAGCGATATCCCCGGCTACCGGAACCCTCCCCGAGGCAGCTTCCTTTGAAAGCCTGGCAAGCTCACGGTTAATACCGACTGTGTGTTCGATTCCAAATTCCTTTAGTTTCAGACTGTTTGCACCTAATGTGCAGGTATATATCATCTCAGAACCATTTTCGATATATTCGGACTGAATATTAACAATAGAATCCGGGTTTTCAAGAACCCATTTCTCAGGACATACACCAAGGGGCATCCCTGATTTCTGAAGCTGTGTTCCCGTTGCTCCATCCAAAATCCTTATTCCATTTGAAACCCATTCGTTAAACTGGTGTTTTGTCATTACCGTCTCCCCCTTGCTTACTTGCCAACTTCAATCGGCCTTTTTGAATTCCAACAATCGCTGTTACAGTTTTCTCGGGTATTAACATATATTTGGGAGTTATTTTTACTCCTGCTTTTCCCAATTCCAGTTGATTATAAAAAACTATCTGATTGTAAAGCTTAAGGTCACCGTAACCCGGGCTGTACCTCATATGTGTTAATGTCTGACCCTCTCGCGTCAACTGCTGCTTTAGATATGCCATCAACCAATCCAGACCGGCATCGGTAATTTCTGACGCGGCAGTATCGTATACCAGTGCTCTTGCCATTTCATCCATATCCTGAAGCCTCTGGATCTGATTCATAATGTCATAGCCGCCTGTCGAAGCCATTATTACCGCTTCCTCTGAATTTCCCAAAAGCTTGGCCAGGGAAGTACTTTCAAGCGTAATTCCCTCCGGTATAATAACACAACGGTCATTAACCTTAATGCACACCTTTTTATAAATAACAGTAACATTGCAAAGTAACTCCGCCTCCCGAATCCATCTGTCCATCTGTTTCCTTCGCTCGGGTTCAAGGAGGGTATTCTTTTTTTCATAACCGAGCCGCGTATATATCAAGCTCTTCCGGTATGGGGCCTGAATATGTTGAAAAACATGTACTTCTCCCATATGTAATGCTCCTGCTTTTTTATCAAGCGCTCGCCGCACATTGCACACAAAACACGCAGGGTTGCGCTTTAGCGCCCGCATTTTGGCACGCAATCCGAACAGCATTCTTTCCAATGCGAATATGCTTTATTGTACCACAATAAAGCATATTATTTCTATAAAAAGCATTATATATGTTTGCTATGGATTCCCATCAATTTCTAATATATCAGGTTTTTTCATTCAAAGAATATGTATATCATGTGCGCACCATTATCGCTCAAGTCAAATGTTCAATTTATTTCCTCAAAAGTGTGATTTACAGTATCGATTCAAATTCCATCCGTACGATATTTGTGTTTTACTATGCTGTAACGAGGAACTAAAATGTCCCCCACCTCTATTGCTATAAAAATTAGGTTTTCATATTCATAAACTAAAAATTTTTTCTTGACAGGAAAATTCTAATCGTGGTATACTTCACTAAACTGATGATGTGGAGATAAAATCAAAAAATGCGCCGTACAGAGAGCGGGTTATTTGCTGAGAAGCCTGCGGAGAGCGGTTTGATAAATGGACCACTGAAGGCAAGGTGAAAAGCATATCCTTTATGCCCAGTATCCAAGACGTGTATCAGCGTTAATGATAAAAAATGTGTTGGCATTTTTGTTTGAGTGGATCATTGTTGATCAATAAAGGTGGTACCGCAGATTATTACAGTCTGTCCTTTAACAAGGGCAGACTGTTTTTAATTTCATGGAAAACTCCGTTGTGTTGATCTTATGTTTATGGATATATATCCGTAAGTAAGCCTGACAAGCAGCAAGATTACCGAAGCAAAAGCCGAAGACCTCCCGGATTGGCAGGAAAACCCGGTTTGCTATGATAGTCCGGACCTGCAAAAGCAAAGCTTTTCCTGCCTGACAATCAACATGGGCACACCCGGTAGAACCTTATGAAAGTTAAATTATTTAATGTGTGGGTAACCCGCAGGGAAAGGAGTTTTTATGGAAAGTTTACATGCTTCGCAAAAGAGGGAATTAAAGGCAACAGACAAAAAAGGGGTGTCGGTCAGGGATTTCATTCTAATCGGAGTATTGCTTGCGGCCGGAGCGGTACTGAAATATTTCGCCGGCTCGGTAATCAACATCGGAGGAGTAAAACCCAATTTTATTATTGCCATGTACTGCCTTGGGATTTTACTGATTAAACCAAAGATATATGAGAGTGCGGCCATTGGTTTGCTTGCAGGCGCGGTATGCCAATTTTTTCCGGGCACGCCCTATTTGAATTTCGTATCCGAACTGGCGGGAGCGGTTGTTATGGCACTTATGATTAAGTTGGTAATCAATATCGGCAAAGTTAGCTTTACCCCTGCCATTTCAACCTTCGTCAGCACCGTAGTGAGCGGCGGATTGTTTGTATCCTGCCTGTTTATTTTCCTCGGGGCCACAAGCGCGACACTTGCGGCATATATCCCCATTGTTCTTGGTACGGCCCTCATTAATACGGTTATTGTCCAGGTATTGTACGTACCGCTGAGGATTGCGTTAAAGCAGGAATAGTCAAAGTCGGAGGCAGCCATGATCACTATTGAAAACCTTACCTTTAAGTATAAAAGCGGTAAGGACAACGCGCTTTTTAACATTAATCTTAATATTGACGACGGGGACTTCCTTGGTATTATCGGGGAGAGCGGCGCAGGCAAATCAACCCTTACATACGCCATTAACGGTATTATACCGCACCATTACCAGGGCGACTACTATGGCAGTGTAAAAATAGACGGCGACGACACCTTTGACACCACGCCCGGCGTTTTATCGCTGAGAATAGGAAGCCTGCTTCAGGACATTGACAGCCAGATGGTTTCTTCTGTTGTTGAGGATGAAATTCTGTATGGTCTTGAAAATTTATCAATACCGAGAGAGGCAATAGAAGAACGGCTGTCTTCCTCCCTTGAAGCGGTAGGGATAGCACCGCTCAGATACAGAAGCATCGATTCGTTAAGCGGGGGTCAGAAGCAGAAGGTTGCAATTGCGGCTATATTGGCGTTACGGCCGAAAGTGCTTCTTCTGGATGAACCTACAAGCGATCTTGATCCTAAAAGCTCGGTGCAGATTTTCCGGATACTCAGAGAATTAAATGAAAAACAGGGAATAACCATTGTGATCGTTGAACAAAAAATTATGCTCCTTTGTGAATATGCTCGAAATTTGGCGGTAATGAGCAAGGGAAGAATCATTTTGAACGGAAGGGTACGGGACGTGTTGAAAAACAGCGCCGAGCTTGAAAAAATCGGAATAAACTGTCCAAGGATCGTTACCCTCTCAAACAAACTGAAGGAAATAAACGCAGGCAGCGGAGAAGTGTGTCTATGCATTGATGAAGCCGAAACCATGGTCAGGAGCATTATTTATGGTTGATGTGAGGGATGTGTCCTTTACGTATGATAAGGAAAATACTATAAAAAACTTGTCGTTTCATATTAGAAAAGGCGAATTCGCAGCCATTATCGGTTCGAACGGAGCCGGGAAGTCGACACTGTGCAAGCTTTTGAACGGGCTTTTTAAGCCTCAGTCGGGCTCGATCCTTATAAAAGGCATGGATACCCGGACAACAAAACCAAGCATGCTTGCGCACAGTATCGGTTTCCTGTTCCAGAATCCCGACAGGCAAATATGCAAAAACACCATCCGGGAAGAACTATTGTTCGGTCTTAAGCTTGCTTATAAGGACAGCTTTATAATCAGAGAACGCCTTGAAAAAGTACTGTCCGACTTTGATTTCAATCCGGACAGCAATCCTTTCAATTTAAGCAGGGGGGAAAGACAACGGGTGGCTCTTGCCTCCATCATCGCGGTTGAACCTGAAATACTTATTCTTGATGAGCCTACCACCGGGTTGGATTATGTTGAATGCATGAAAATTATGGGGTTTATAAAGGAATTGAATCATAAGGGTGTAACCGTAATTATGATTTGCCATGATATGGAGGTTGTTCTTGATTTTGCCGAACGTGTTCTTGTATTATCGGAGGGAAGGCTTCTGGCCGACGGAAAAACAAAAGAGGTTTTTCGCCTGGAGGAGGCTCTGGAGAAGGCTTCTGTCCTCCCGCCGCAGATAGCCCGTCTTGCCCTTCGCCTGGGCAAAGGTTTTGAAGATGTTTTTTTCGTTGAAGAAATGGTTCGCGCCATCTCCTACAGAATGACTGATGAAAGGATGCTTGTTAATGAAAGGTTTTCTTGATTATATACCGGGTAAATCCCTTTTCCATGTACTGAACCCTTTGACAAAGCTTATACTGGCCTTTATGATATGTGTATCGGGCTTTATAAGCAAAAGTCATTTGTTTTTGTTATCGTTAATACTTTTTAACCTTGCAATTGCGGCAATGGCAGGACTATTCCAACGCGGCGTGATGCTTCTGAAGGGACTTGCCAAACTGTCCGTTTTTATTTTTCTGTTGCAGGTTTTGTTTATCAAAGAAGGGAATGCGCTGCTTAAACTGCCCCTGAATCTGCTTATAACCGATATGGGTATTTCCACAGGATTCATCATTGTGCTTCGCCTTATATCGGCTACAATGCCGCTAGCCCTTATGTTGTCCATTACACAGATGAACGATTTGTCAAATGTTTTAGTGACAAAACTTGGAATACCTTACAAGTATGCTTTCACACTTACGACGGCCATGCGTTTTATACCAATATTTGCAAATGAAATGTCCGGAATTATGGAAGCGCAAACGTCACGGGGAGTCCAAATGGATACGGGGAATCCATTTAAAAAAATTAAGCTTATCTTTCCTTTGTGCGTACCCCTGCTGATTACATCGGTCAGAAAAATTGAAGGAAGCGCCATATCAGCGGAAATACGGGGCTTTTATTTACGTACGAAAAACAGCTGTTACAAAGAATACGCAATAAAAAGGGCGGACATCGCGGTATTGCTGTTTTCCGTCATTTTGGCAGTCTCAGCTGTTTTTATCAAACGCCCCTAAGACCCCTGCCTCTATAGGCGGGAGTCTTAGGGGCGTTTGATAAAACGCTCGCGGCGCGTTGCGTGCCAAAACGCGTTATGTAGGCGCTAAAGCGCCCGCGTTTTGGCACGCAATTCGCGCAAGCGCTCATTGAAAAATAATATTTGATTAAGGGTGATTTATTTGAAAGAGAACCTTCTTGGAAACACAGCCATAGCCCTTGGTGCAGTTGCGGCGGGAGTTAAGATTGTGAGCGGTTATCCGGGAACGCCGTCCACAGAGGTGCTGGAGAGTGCGGCACGCTACAACAAAGACGGAAAAATTCACGTGGAGTGGTCAACAAATGAAAAAGCCGCTCTCGAAGTAGCCGCAGGCGCTTCCTGGTGCGGCGCAAGAAGCATGGTAACCATGAAGCAGGTCGGGCTGAATGTGGCGTCTGATCCCCTGATGAGTCTGGGCGTTATTGGAATTAAAGGAGGCATGGTTATTGTGGTTGCTGATGACCCAGGGCCAATATCATCCCAGACAGAACAGGATACCCGTCATTTTGGCAAGTTTGCCAACATACCTGTTCTTGATCCGTCATCTCCGGAAGAAGCGTATGAAATGGCAAAATACGCCTTTGAGCTTTCCGAAAGGGTATGCCTTCCTGTTATACTGCGGCCGACAACAAAGGTATGCCACAGCAGCGGAACGATTGAAGTGGATGAAAACAGATATGAATATACGCCCGAAGGTTTTGTTAAGGATCCTAAATGGGTTGTTTTTCCTCCCCTTTCCTACCGCCGCCATCTTGAAATTGAGGAACAGCAAAAGGAGATATCTGATATTTTCAGTAAGCTTCAATTTAACAGGATTGAAGGAGATGGGAAATACGGAATTGCGGCAGGAGGCGTCACCTATGCGATTGTTAAGGATATTATCGAAGCCTGCGGCCTGGATGTTACACTGTTAAAATCAGGAGCGGTGTTCCCTCCGCCGACAGATCTTTACAGTGAATTCCTGCAAAAAGTTGAAAAGGTTCTTGTACTCGAAGAACTGGATCCGGTCATAGAGGAACAGCTTTATCACACGCTTGGCGTAAAGGGAATCCAAAGGCCGGTATTCGGAAAGCTTAACGGCTTTGTTTCCCCGGCGGGAGAATTGAAATACAATAATACACTGAAAATCATAGAAAAATTTCTTGGCATTAGCCCACGGAATTTTGACAATAAACCCATCATTGACCTTCCAATGCGTTCTCCTGTTCTTTGCGCGGGCTGCCCCCACAGAGCGGGCTTTTACGCCGTGAAAAAGGCCATGAAAGGAAAGAAATCCGTTTTCTGCGGTGATATCGGCTGTTATACCCTCGGAAACGGAAAACCTCTTGAAATGACCGATACCTGCCTTTGCATGGGAGCCGGGATAACCATTGCGCAGGGAATTAAGCGGGCGGAGCCCGATACAAACGCCTTTGCTTTTATCGGCGACAGCACGTTTTTTGCATCCGGGATGACAGGGCTTGTTAATGCGGTTTATAACAACACGAATATCAATATCATCATTCTGGATAATTCCACAACAGCAATGACAGGCCACCAACCCCATCCGGGTACCGGCAAAACCATGATGAATACGGCGACACGGAAAATTGACATATTGGAAGCGGTAAAAGCGCTAAACGTTGGATTTGCCAGGAAAGTCAATCCATTCGATACGGATATGGCTGTTAAGACAGTACGAAATGCGTCTGCCTTTGACGGTGTGAGTGTCATCATTTTCGAAGCCCCCTGTGTCGCCCATTTTAGATCCGATAAAATCTGCAGGATTGAGAATTGCACCGGATGTGAAAAATGCGTCAGGGAAACAGGATGTCCCGCTTTTGTTGTTAAGGACAAAAAACTGGAAATCAGCAATACATTATGTAACGGCTGCGGTCTATGTATCAATGTATGCCCGACAAACAGCATAAGGCAGGAGGTATTGTAATGGATATTTTAATATCGGGAGTCGGAGGACAGGGAACAATACTTGCCTCTAAAATACTGGCCTGCAGTGCGGTTTTTGATGGAAGAAACGCCAGAACAGGTGAAACAATCGGTATGAGCCAGCGGGGAGGCTGTGTTGTCAGCCATGTCAGGATTGGTGACACATATTCTCCTTATATACCCGAAGGAAGCGCCGATCTGCTTATATCATTTGAGCTTTGCGAGGGAGCAAGAAATATTGTCTACCTTAATAAAACCGGCTGCGCAATAATAAATAAAGCCTCCATCACACCTGTATCAGCAGCATTGGGAATAACGGAATATAACGCTGAAAAAATGGTGGATGCAATATCAAAAAACAGTAATGCGGTATTTGTTGACGCCGACAGTCTCGCGGTTCACAGCGGTTCGGTAATGGCGGTAAACACGGTTCTTATCGGTGTTGCCTTTGCTCTGGGAGTTTTAGATATGTCAAAAGAAAGCATTTTAAAGTCCATGAAAAAAAATATTAATCCAAGGTTTTTGGATATAAATATTAACGCGTTTTATTCGGGAATTAAAACCATAGAGGAGATGAAACAAAAATGATAAAAACGGTAGAATTCGCTGCTTTAAAATCTGCCGTCGATTATGCGGCAAGGAACAGCCCCTTCTATAAAAAGCTGTTTTCCGGTAACCGCGTGGAAGCGGGTGACATTGCATCAATAGAAGATTTCCGGAAGATACCCTTCAGCTGCAAGCATGATCTCCGCAACGCATATCCTCTTGGCCTTCAGGCCATACCCGACGAAGGGGTTGTCAGAATTCATTCCTCATCGGGAACAACGGGAAAACCTGTTATCATTCCCTATACGAAAGCTGATGTGGAGAACTGGACAATCATGTTCGCACGCTGCTATGAATTGGCCGGAGTTACAAACCTGGACAGAATTCAGATTACTCCGGGTTATGGGCTCTGGACAGCAGGAATTGGATTCCAGGCAGGCTGCGAAAAATTAGGCGCAATGGCCATTCCGATAGGTCCCGGTAATACTGAAAAACAGCTTCAGCTTATGGTGGATTTGCAGTCTACCGTGCTTTGCGCTACATCCTCCTATGCCCTGCTCCTTGCCGAAGAGGTTAAAAACCGTAATCTTTTGGATAAAATCAATTTAAAACGGGGGGTTATAGGTTCGGAACGCTGGGGAGATCTTATGAGAAAGCGGATCTCTGATGAACTGCGGATCGAATTGTTTGATATATATGGATTAACTGAAATATATGGTCCCGGCATAGGAATTGACTGCGAGAAGCATGAGGGCATACATTACTGGAATGACTATTTCTATTTTGAGGTTATTAACCCTGAAAATGGTGAAGTTCTTCCTGAAGGAGAGGTCGGAGAACTGGTTATTACCACCCTGAAAAAAGAAGCCGCTCCCCTTATCCGTTACCGCACTCACGACCTGACAAGAATTATACCCCAAAAATGCAGCTGCGGAAGGGACTATCCTATGATTGACAGGATTGTCGGCAGGACCGATGATATGATCAAGGTGAAGGGAGTGAATATATACCCCGGTCAGATTGAGGACGCGATAAGATGCGTTGAAGGACTTTCAAGCGAATATCAGGTTATTATCGAGCATCTGGACGGCAAGGACATGATGACACTGAAAGTGGAAACCCGGGAAAACGCCGATAAGCACCAGGTTATAAAAGATATCCTCCGGACTTTCAAAGTGAAGATTGGAATAAAAATTTCCTGTGAGTGTGTAAGTATAGGTGATTTACCCCGTTCGGAGAAAAAATCCAAAAGGGTTTATGATTACAGGTTCAAGTAAGCTTTCAATCTGTCAGGAATATTATTCAGCCTAAAATCCTGCTTTCCAGATAAGCTTCAGCGACCAGCACCGCTGCGCCCAGTGCAATGGCATTGTCTCCGAATGAACCCGTTTTGTTAAAAACAACCCGGGGTTTTTATTAACAAAGCAGAACAAAAAGTTTACAAAATTCAGCATAACGAGGTAATTTTTATATTACCTTGATAACTTTCTGAATTCGGTAGGTTTCTTCCCCGTTTCCTTCTTGAACAGCCTGGAAAAATAGTTAACATCCATAAAACCGGCTGACTCCGCGACCCTTGCGATGGGAAGATCACTTCCCAGAAGTTTTTCCGAAGCCTCTGCTATTCTGACCATTTTCAAATAAGCTAAAGGAGACATTCCGGTCATCTTTTTAAATACTCTGGAAAAATATTCGGTGCTGTATCCCGCGGCACGGGCAATCTCTTCTATGCTGGTTTTGTCCTGAGGAGAAAGCTCCATAATATGCATTATTCCGGTTGAACACATATACTTTACGGGATTGGTATCGGAAATGTACGCTGAATCTTCGGACCATGCTCTGGACAGGAGAACCATCAGATTCGTCAGCATGGCCTTTGAACGGATTTCCCATCCTGTTGGTTTTCTGCCGCATTCATTTTCCATTATTTTTAGAAGACCCAGTACTTCAAATCGGATATCCGCACCTAAATGCGCTTTATAACAGGAAGGACGTTCAGAAGAAGAAAATATCCTGTTTAGAAATGGAAGCTTATTCAGTGTGATGAGATCCTCTCCCAAAACTTCAGGATAAAACAGACAGTTGTAAACCGCGTTGTTTACAGACTTCCAGTATTCATGATCCATACCCGGAGGCAGAATAATAATGTCCCCGGGTATAAGCAGCGACAGCTCCTCTCCCATCCGGTGCATGGAAAAACCCATCTCCACTAAAACAAGCTCATAAAAATCATGGTTGTGTCTCAATGTTCTAATTTCGTGATCATAACGCTTCACCAGCAAACCATAGCCATGATCCCTGATTGACACGGTTCCGTTCCTGTTCTCCATCCGCCACCTTCGCTTAAGCTTATTTAAACATTTGTATTTATGCAAATGTATCCTATATCAGATTTGTGCTATTCCTATACCGGTTTGTTCTATTTCCAAAGCAAAAAACCTTATATAATAAATATAGATGATTATACATAATAAAACAATGGGGTGATTATAGTGTTAAAAATGAACCGGCCAACCTGCGAATATCTTGACAATCCAATCGGTATCGGCGATTTATATCCTCGTTTCAGTTGGATTCTGAAATCGGATGAGACATGTGTTCTTCAGTCTTCTTACCGGATCCAGGTGTCAAAAGGAAACGATGATTTTACTGATCCCGTATGGGACAGCGGTGTTATAAAGTCCGATCAGTCGGTAAATATTGTTTATGACGGTCCGTCGCTTGATTCCCGGACACGCTATTTCTACCGGATAAAATTGACCGATAACAAAGGAAATGAAAGCGGATGGAGTGGATCCCACTTTTTTGAAACAGGAATTCTGCACTCAGAAGAATGGAAAGCCGACTTCATATCGGCTGACATTGATAGTCCCGATTTTTCATCATCCTGTCCGCTTTTCAGAAAAGAATTCAGCACAAAGGGTATAATCCGTTCGGCACGAATTTACTCAACCAGCCTTGGTATATATGAACTATATATAAATGGACAAAGGGTGGGAGAAGATTTGTTTGCCCCCGGATGGACAGATTATAAAAAGCGGCTGCAATGCCAGACATATGATGTTGCCTCAATGCTTAAGCAGGGCTGGAACGCCGTTTGCGCCACAGTGAGCAATGGGTGGTACAAAGGATATCTTGCAAACTGTAATAAAAAAAACAACAGTCTTTACGGTAACAGGACAGCCTTATCCCTCATGTTATATATTACATGCCAGGATGGCAGCGAAGAGGTTATTCTAGCCGACGAAAGCTGGAAAACCACCGGCGGGCCCATCCTGATGAGTGAATTCTATCATGGGGAGACCTATGACGCCCGTCTGGAAATCCCGGGCTGGGATTTACCGGATTTTGATGATTCCGCCTGGCAGCCGGTTCACCTTGTTCAGACAGACAAACGCATTCTTATCCCTCAGGAAGGTTTACCGGTCAGGAAGATTGAAACCCTTTCCCCCATTGCGCTGTTTAAAACACCCAAAGGGGAGACTGTTCTTGATATGGGACAAAACATGGTTGGATGGATGCGTTTTTCTGTAAAAGGATCCCGTGGCAGCCGCGTTATATTAAAGCATGCCGAGGTGCTGGATGAGGAGGGCGGCTTCTATACCGAAAACCTTCGAAGCGCCCGCCAGACCATAGAATATATCCTGAAAGGAGATGGCATTGAAACTTTTGAACCGCATTTTACCTTTCAGGGTTTCCGTTATGTAAAAATAGAAGCTTATCCGGGAGAACCTGACAAAAACAGCTTCACAGGAGTTGTAATCCATTCGGATATGAAAAAAACCGGCGATTTCTCCTGTTCCAACAATCTCGTAAACCAGCTCTATCATAATATTCTGTGGGGACAAAAAGGAAACTTCGTTGATATTCCCACCGATTGCCCCCAACGCGATGAACGTCTGGGATGGACCGGGGATGCCCAGGTTTTTGCCAGAACGGCCTGCTTTAATATGAATACCGCCGTATTCTATAAAAAGTGGCTTCATGATTTAAAATCAGATCAGTTGGAGGACGGAAGCGTACCCCATGTTGTTCCTCATATACTTGCTTCTGATTCATATTCGGCTACAGGATGGGCTGATGCCGCTGTCATCTGTCCCTGGACCGTTTACCTTTGCTTCGGTGATAAAAGAATTCTGGCAGAACAATATGAAAGTATGAAGGCCTGGGTAAGCTACATACGGAATCATGCTGAAAACGGTCTCATCTGGAATACAGGCTCTCATTTCGGTGATTGGCTGGCTCTGGACGCAGAAGAGGGCAGCTGCTGTGGCGCGACACCGAATGATTTGACAGCAACCGCTTTTTATGCGTATTCTGCGCGACTGCTGGCTAAAATCGCAAAAGCTTTAAACAAAAAAAATGATGCGGATGAGTATAATCTCCTTTATGAAACTATTGCCGAAGCTTTCCGAAATGAGTTCATAACTCCTTGTGGAAGACTGGCAGCAGATACTCAAACTGCCTGCGTACTGGTTTTAATGTTCGATCTGGCAGACAAAAAAGACAAAAAGCGTATTATTAATACATTGGTTAAAATGCTTGAAGATAACAACTGGCATTTGAAAACGGGTTTTTTAGGAACGCCTTACCTGTGTCATGTTTTAAGCCGGAACGGAAGGGTCGACGCGGCATACAAATTGCTGCTTCAGACCGACTATCCTTCCTGGATTTATCCGATAACAAAAGGTGCAACCACCATCTGGGAGCATTGGGACGGCATTAAACCCGACGGATCGTTCTGGAGCTCCGACATGAACTCGTACAATCACTATGCCTATGGCACCGTAGGGGACTGGATGTTTCAGGTTATGGCGGGACTGGATATTGATGAATCATCCCCCGGGTATAAGCATATTATTTTTAAACCCCTGCCGGGCGAGGGAATAAAACACGCAAAAGCTTTCCTTGATACAATGTATGGTATGGCCGGTATCCAATGGCGGATTGAAAATAACCGGATGATTATCGAGGTAACAATACCGCCCAACACCACGGCAACTCTTTTCTTCCCGTTTTTGACCGATGCGTCCCTTGTTGAAATGCCGGAGAACACCCGTAAAATTACCGATATACGGGAAAATACAGAAGATATAACCGTAAAGCTTGGCTCAGGCTGCTATTCATTCCAATACGAAATCAGCCGACAGGATAATGTATAAAGATTTATAACGAATAGGAAAATTTCATATTCACCACCGCTTCTGAAGCAAAGCTTCAGGAGTTACTATTCAGACGTACAGTCAGGTTAACATAGCGGGTGGTTCGGATGCTTTAGTGGGTCGAGGCATTGCCGGTGCGCTCCGGTGGGTGCGCACCTCTTTTCAATGACGCAGGGCGACATCTGCGAAGCCATACTGCTATTATCAGCCTTAAAGCGAGCAATTGAGCGACCCGGGATATGGAGACCTCACACTACGACACTTTTCTATGCTAAGAACGGGAGTAGTAGTAAGTGCTTTGTCGCACAAGGAGTGAAACATCCGAATAAAGGTGCGTACCCACCGGAACGCACCACATGGCTCGACCCAATAAATCAGGCCCCGCGGATTGAGAGGTATTACCTCTGACCTGTAACATATAATCATATTGTATTGATTAAAAAAAGAAACCATTGTGAAACTATTACGCGATTTTTACGTCTTATTATAATGGATTTTTATTGCTGATTAAAACCATACAAATTCTTGCGGGGGCGAAATAGGATGAAAAATATATTTAAAAAGGTTCTTCTTTCTGTTATTCTGTTGTATGTTCTTTCACCGGTTCTTAATGTGTCCGGGAATGACGGAGTGCTGGGTATTACTCCCGAGGGTATTTATCCTGTTACCCAAACGGATATTGCAATGGAAGCCGAGGAAATCATCATAAAAATGACAGGTAACTCAAGCGCGACGGTTTCCTGCCGTTTTGACTTTAAAAATTTCGGTGAAGCCCAGTCGGTCCTGATGGGTTTTCCGGCAAGGCTTGATGAAGAGGTGACCGAATTTAGTCCGGAAGATGCCATAACCGTACGAAATTTTACGGCCCGGGATGAAAAGGGTGAAATCCCTGTTACACTGGTAGACACAATTCCGAATCCTCCGTTGAAGGAAGTGAGCCATCTGGCAAAATACGCAAAATGGTACAGTTTTCCTGTTGAATTCAACAAAAATGAAACAAAAACCCTGTATCACACCTATGAAATCTCATTTCCGTATGTTTCAACAGGACACGTCTTCGCAGGCTATGTCCTGGAGACCGGAGCCCTCTGGAGGGGGACCATAGGACATGCGAGAGTGATTTTTGATCTGGGTGAATGTCCGGTATATTCATTGCAAGGGGTATATCCGAATAACTTTTTCAGGCTTGAGGGAAATCAGCTTATCTGGGAAAGAAGGAACTTCAAACCCGCATATAACCTTTGGGTTACTCTGAACCCGTATCGCTTTTCCCCGGAATGGCTGGAATTCCTTAAAAGCTCCGGAAATACAGAAGAGGCTGAAGATCTCAGGAATTTAATAGAGTTCATGGAACTGCCGCCGGAGGTTATCCGGCAAAACAGCGCACAGTATCTGACAGAGTATGGGAACATGATAAAAGAAAGACCAATTGAGGCTCTATATATAAAAAGCGCTCTTGGATTACCCCATGGAAGTGAAAAACCGGAAATATTACAGTGTGAAATTACCCAACAGATTGGGGATACCTGGCATTTTGATATTTATGCTACCGATCCGGATATGGATCTGGCCTTCTGTAACGCTGAAATAAACGGTATTGACAATTATACGTATTATAACGATACATGGCGCGAAGAATTATATTACGACCGGCAGAAAGAAAGTTTTCGCGCAAGAAGCTATTTATGCACCAATGAAGACAAACCTTTCAGTATTACCTTCATTATGACCGATGCCGCCGGCAATATTGATACGGAAACCTTGATACTCCAGTCCGGGGCAAATAATCTTAGTTCGGATTTAACCGTGATTCCCCGGCAGCCTCCGAAAGAGGAAGCGTCTGCAGACCGAACGGAAACAATTGCCGCGGTAAGTCAAAATCATCCGGAAACCGGAGAAAGCACTTCGCCAGGCAGGGTTTTTCATATGGAAGAGGAAACCGTATCCATGCTTATAACCGGGGTAATCGTTGTTTTATTGGGTTGTCTTGCTGTCATAATCATTCTGTTCCTAAGGAGCAAAAAACCCGGTTACCTTCTTTTCACAGGACAGATTTTATGCCTGGGGGCCGGTTTGTATTTCGTTGTGGGAGTTCTGTCGGTTAAGAATGTATATGGAAGTGAGCTGTCCGAAAACATTTCTGCGGGAATCGGGTTAAGCGCTGTTTTCTGGGCGTTCAGCATGCTGTTTATGCTGGCCGGGGTATTGGTTACCGCCAATAGGAAATCATGAGCTTATTGCAAATATACCGGAAAACTATACTTCACAAGACATCCTATTGAGGCGGTTTGGAAATCTGTCTTTTTACCTCGTTATAAACTGCGGGGGAAACCCATATCTCCTCAAGTTCCAGTGTATTCCTTATTCTCACTGCTCTGAGTTTTCCCGGATCTCTTACTCCGCTTGCCCTGACAGACAACTCAAAAGCCTCTGTTTCATCCTCTGCAATAATAGGTATTTTAACCCTTTCTGTAAATGTAGATGTCATGGCATTGGTGTAAGAAGTTTGATAATCTATTTTTTCAACCAGCTTTTTTGTTGTAATATCAGCCAGACCAATTCCATATGCGTTTCCTTTGGTTTCAGGGGTAAGATCCAATACTGCTATTATTCGGATTGAAGGCTTGTCAGGCTCAGATTCACCATGTATTTTCAATCTTCCTATCACATTAGTATCCATCCCGGTTCCACTGATGTTTTTACCCATACTCTCCACTATAAGTACGTCAAGATTATTAACCGGCAGCCCCGGCATGGACTTTCGTGCCTTCTGAAGCAATTCCTTCTCACCGCTCTCAATATCCTGTGGCAAAAAGGCCCTTATTTCCATAGCCTTGTCACAGGAATTTTCAACGATACCTATTCCGGCAATTATTTTACCGGTTTCCAAAACTTTTCTGGTAACAGGAGCAATATATTCCTTAAGTCCCCTTGTACCGTAGCTGTGAATATTCTCAGCCTGAACCTTTTTCCCAAGCCCTACGGCAACCATTTTCATAATACCGCTCTCAAAATCCCCCCTGAAGGATGTATGCGGTTTTACACGGTTTACCACAATTATACCGTCCGATTCATAAGCATTTTTATCCAATACAACCGGTAATTCTTTTATATCATTATTATAAGAAGATGATAATTCAATATGCCCGATTTTGACGACTTCCATTGACGACCGGATAGGCACACCAACAGAATCAGCGGTTATGCCCAGTTCCTCAAGTATTTTCACCTGCCCTTCGGCAGTAGCACCGCCATGGCTTCCCATAGCAGGTATCAGGAAGGGCTTGCCCCCTGCCTCTTTAACTTTTTGAGCAACCGCTTTGAGTATGACAGGAATTCTGTCTATTCCTCTGCTACCCGCAGTAATTGCTATTCTTTGTCCCTTTCTTATATGTAAATTCAGACTGTCAATTTCATTTGAAATTAAACCTTCAATATCTTTTATATACTCTTTATTAAACACTTGCCGGATTTTTATCATCTTGACTTCCATATTCTTTCTCACCTTTGTAAAATATCTTTGATTTTTCCCATTAATATTGTCTGCTTAATATGACAATCCCTTCTGCCTGATACGAAATAAATTCCCTGAGTTTAAAATGTTGTCCGGATCGAACACTGCCCTGACTTCCGCCATTTCTCTTATACCTTCCTGTCCATACATCATTTCAAGAAACTCCATTTTCAATTTACCTATTCCATGCTCGGCGGATACTGTTCCGCCCGCTTCCAGCACCTTGCCGGCCCATTTCTTGTATAACTGTTTCGCCTTTACATATTCATCCATGCTCTCCGGCAGAATATTGACATGAATGTGGTTATTCCCAATGTGTCCGAACATAACCGATTCAAATTTCTGCTGTAAAAGATCGACGTTGTACATATTCACAATCTCCTGAAGTTTTTCATCCGGAACAGCCATATCCGTTCCCAGTTTAGTAATATCCGGGTTTTTGCCGCGACGCTGATCCACCATCAAATTAACAGCTTCGGGCACGGCATGTCTGAATAATTTCATCCGGTCCATCAATTGCGGGGTAACGGCAACCCAGGTATCATCTTCACTCCCGCCGCAATACCCGGCCCTTCTTGCCGCTTCAATCATTGAATTAATCATATCCTCTTCTAATATTTCATCAAACTCAATATAAATTGCCGTATTATATGCTTCATTTATACGCGGAATGCTTGAAAACGTATTGCCTTTTTCTTTTTGCCGCCTTAACAGCTCCAGTGCATTAGAATTGAAATACTCTATTGCAACAGGCTTTATATTAGTCCCATCCGGATCAGTAGAATCCTCCCTCAGGGTTTTTACAAATTGAAGAGCATCCTTTTCCTGTTGGAAAAAAAACACAACCCCCCAGGTAAACTCCGGCTTTTTTAATAACTTAAGTTCAATCTCAGAAATAATTCCCAGCGTGCCTTCACTTCCAATAAACACATCGATCAGATCCATGTTTTGCTTAACATAATATCCGGATGCATTTTTAACTTCGGGCATAACATATTGGGGCAACCTGCCTTGTATTACCCTGCCTGTGTCTGCAGTCAGGCTGAATTTATATCCATATGCCTTGTGTAAACCTCTCTTTACATAGATCTTCGAGCCGTCAGATAAAATGATATGTAAACCATCGATGTAATTTCGTGTTGGCCCATAAAAAAAAGAACGCGCTCCGGAAGCATTACACGCCACCATACCTCCGATTGAGGCAGTTGTTTCGGTCGGATCAGGAGGAAAAAAATACCCCGTTTGTTCTTTCATTTTTTCCAGAGCTTCAAGTGATTGATTGGACCATCCTGATGTATCAAGATCTTTTTTGCAAACAGCTTTACGGATATCGGCAAGCAGCATCCCGGGCTGTACATGAAGAATAAAAGAATCATCATCTTCGTCATATCTCAAACCTGTTATTGCGTTCATTTTTTCCAGACTTAAAATATGACCTTCTTCGGGAACGGCACCGCCGGTTAATCCCGTGCGTGCTCCCTGTATGGTAATCCTTATTTTTCTTTCACCAAAGCTTTTTATTATATTAATTATATCCTTCTCGCTTTCCGGAAAAGAAATTGATTCGGCATTACCTGTTTTTCTGGATTCATCCTTTAAATACACATCATAATCTTTTGTAATACTTTTAACTAAAGACGTACACAATTTTGATTCCCCCACTATTCTATTGAATCCATTATATAATAAATGATACGCAAAATCTTTGATTTTTCCCTATAAAACCTTATATCCGGGAAGAAATAACATGATATCTTACAAAACATTCAAGGGAATTCACCGCGGAGCGGATATCTGGGTATACGGGGATACCTGCCGCCTCCATAATGTCCACAAAATGACTGTACAACTCTCCCGCATTAACGGATACAACAAGGGGTTTGTTATATTTTTTATACAGATCTACAATTAAATTTGCCAGACTATCCGGGTCGTTGCAGACAGCGGGTGTGGATTTTATTTTTTCCACATGGGGAACAATCCCGACAAACACACAATGCACCCCTTTGTCCTGAAGCGCCGCTTCGATAAAATCTCTGTACATAGCGTCATCCGTCATAGGCGATACATCCATTATGGACATGCTTGTATTCGCAAGACCATGATTGTTAATCTCATCAATTCTTTTTTGTGTTGTTTCAGCGAACACCGCAGGTTCCAGAAAACCGAGCTCATCTGCGGCAACCGTCGCTTCAAACCCGGAATTCATAATACCGGCAACCTTGTTACCATAGATATTTTTATTGGCAAGTAATGAAAAAGCCTTTATGGTATCCTGATATCCTTTCGTGTCGTCTGTCAACAGAACTGAGGCCTGATTGCATACCGCCTCAAACACATCATAATCACCTGTCAGTGCAGCCGTATGGGAAGCGGCGGCTTTTGCGCCGACATCCGTTCTTCCGGATTTATAAACGATAACCGGCTTATTAATATGTTTCATCAGTTCATAGAAAACCCTTCCTTCCCCTTTCGCAAATCCTTCAATATATAGCGCGATAAGCTGGACGGCCGGATCGGCATTGAAATATTTTATCAAATCGGTAATCTTAACATCATACTTGTTACCAAAACTTACAATGGATTTAAAAACAGGCGAATTGCACATTTTATCCACAAGGGTTATGGCCATGCCGCCACTTTGAGTTAATAATGCGGTATTGCTGAATTCTGAAACGGCAAGGGTTAGTCTCTCTTCCTCAATAAAAAGTGTATTAACCCCTTTATGGCGCTCATCCCTTCCGTAAAAAACACCCATACAGTTAGGCCCTATAATTCTAATTCCTTCCGGAACAACCTTGCTTAATTCCGTCGTAAATTCAGAGTAATTTACATCCTGAGCAATCCCGGGGATCAGGACAACCGCTTTCGGAACTTTCCCGGAAAGCCCCGCAAAAAATGAATGGATGTACTTACCCGGCGCCGCATAGACAGCCATATCCACATTCCCCGGTATATCATCCATCGATTTGTATAAGGGGTAATCTTGTCCGCCAATAGCAGTTTCTCCGCCTTTTATATTGACACAATATAAATCGTCCCTTCCGAGATCATGTAATAGTTTAGCGATTTCTTTGGCCATACTGGATTTGGACCGATCGGAGGATACCCCGATGACGGCTATTCCTTCAGGGTTAAAAAACGCTTCAATATTATTTATATTAAGCCCCGGTAAGAAGTTATCGCTTTCCACAGCCTTTTCAAACTCTATGTATCCGTCAACGGCTACAAACCGGTTGTCCTTTGAGATAACAAACGGGTTTACATCCAGGGTTTTCATGAAGTAACGCGGATTGTTCTCACTTATATAGGAATATTCATAAGCCAGTACACTGATTCCTGAAGCTGTTTTCGCTATAAAATCATTATATTCCTCATGTCCGATATCTTTAAATTTGTGCTTGATTTTCAGGCCGCTCACAAGCTTTCGTGCTTCTTCATAACTTAAAGGCGGCAGAAACAGGTTGGCCTTGTCATAGTATTTCGCAAAAAATTCGGCGTCGTCCCCGCCTTTGCTTAAGGTAACAACCGGCCCGAACGACGGATCATCCTTTACCCCCACCAGAATCTCATAACCGATACTTTGTGTGAAATCAATAAGTTCAACGATCAAAAAGCCGTTAATAACCGGTTTATGCCCGTCATCATAGTGTGAAAGAACTTCATCCTTCATTTTTTCAAGAACATATTGAACAAACAATGGTTCATATGTTTTTACTTTTTTAACGCCGCCTACTTTCTGCTTATGAATAATTTCCGGCGAGACAATTTTAATAATCACTTCATCGGCAAACCGTGAAAGGATATTGTCCGTTATCATATCCCCTGACTTCACAAAGTAATGTTTGGGCGTTTCAAGGCCAATTCCATCCAGTATCTGATATACCTCGTGTTCAAACAGAACAGTTCTTCCATCCAGAAAAGCTTTGTTAAAAACCTGATCAATAATGTTTTTGTTTTCACCAGATATATTCAAATCAATCAGCCTCCCGCTTATTAGGATTCTAGCTTCACTATAATACCGGGCTCTGTTACAGAAAAAGTACTAAAATTTTCTTCCTCCTCCGCCGTGGGTCCGGCCTGAACTTGATATGTGCGTAGTACTTCTGGTACTGCCTCCGGAGGATGTATTTGTCGGAATTCTTCTTGTGTTAACATAGGAATTTACCAGTATATCATTCTTCTGCAGCAGAGACAGTTTGCAGTTTGTCCGGTAATCATATGCAACGCTGTGAAAATCCTTTTTATAATATACGGATACTCCCAACACAGCTATCCCACCGACAGCAAGACCTGCGGCAACGGACAATAAAACCCATTCAAGGGTCAGCCCTCTTCGTTCCGTAGCGACATCGTTTTCGTCAATACTGTATTGTCCGGCTACAGGTCCGGTTTGCGTATAGGATTCCACCGCGGTAATTCCATAAACAAGGGCGCCGTAATAATCACCCTTTACAACACGGTCGAACTGGCCGTCCAAAATATTGTTAATACGGTTATCCGTAAGTATTTCAATCATCCTGCCCGAGGTGGAAATATAAATCTCCCGGTTATCCATATCGATCAGAATCAATAATCCATCATAGCTTTCTCCAACTCCATAGTTGTTTTTATCATAAAAATCATCCGCGTATTCCCGTGCGCTTTTGCCTTCCGCGTCAAGAATCGTAAGCATCACCGCATCCATGTTGTGCTTTTCGGTAAATTTTATAATTCTGTTTTCCAAATCCTTTATTTCATGCTCCAAAAGAAGCTCTGCGTTGTCAAAAACTCTTTGATCCGATTGGGCAAAAGCAAAGGAAATACAGAGCAAAAGAAAAACAACAGTACAGGTTACAAATTTACATATCCCTTTCATTACATCAGCACCCCCACCAGAATCATTACAGCTGACGTTAACCCCGCCACCGCGGCGAAAAGCGTTATCAGCTTACGCCTGCTGACAGGAACACGCCCCGCTACCTTGCCGGTCTGACCATTCATTGCAAAATAAAACTTCTTACCGTTATAAGCATAAGTCAGTAACCAGGCGGGCATCAGCGCATAGCGCCAGTATTCGTTTACGGGAGTTACCGCCAAATGTCTTACATCAAGAGACGTGTAGCCCGAAATTGTATCCCTTAAAAGCTTTTCTCCGCTCTGCCTGATAATGCTGTAAGCTTCCGGAGCTGCGTTTTCTCTCTCCACATTGCGTTTTTCGGCGAGAAAACCGCTGAGATAAGCCATGGAAAAATGCTTCAAACCATTAGCATCATAAGGGTATATTCCGTTCAGCATTTTAGCGCTGTCCTTGTTAAGGGCCTTTATGGTAATATCGGAAAATGCCATTTCTCCATTGCGGATAACCTCATATACTTTTGTCTCCGTATATTCGGTTTCACCCGAACGCCATACTCTCTTTGTTTTTCCTGTGGCTTGCATACCTGCATCTGCTCTGCCGTATACAATCCAGAAAGGGAAGTATACCCCGCACAATTTTTCCATCTGGGAAGCGGAATAAAAATCCTCTTTTATGAAACGGCGTTTTTTCACCCATTTGCTGAAATGTTCTTTTACGGTCTTTTTATCAAAGGCAAAGGGTATAACTTGTTCCGGTTTTATATTCCCGGTGAGGCGTCCGGACAAAATGACCGGATGGTGACAATAAACACAAAAAGTGGCGGCAGTGGTATCGTCACTCATTATTTCAGCGCCGCAAGTAGGGCAGGAGTATACCGACATATGGGAGACAAATTCGTCGTCGGATTCATTTTCCTCGCCGGATGCGTCTTCTTTTGGAGCCCTCATGGAGAGTTCACTTTCTGTAAATTCGGAATTACAGTACTCGCAAAAAAATTGCTTTTTTTCAGGATTGAAAATAAGCCCTGCATTACAGTTGGGACACTTATATGTAAAAATGGCCATAACAATACCTCCATTTACAGACGATACCCGAAGGGGCGGGGGCTCATCCTGGTTCCTCGCTATAAACTACATCGGTTCGCCGCACTCGGGACAGAATTTCGTCGGGCTTGCCGGTTTATGACCGCATTTGCGGCAAACAGAATCCGAAGGCTTCGATTTGCCGCATTCGGAACAAAACTTCGCACTGTCGTTATTTTCGTTTCCACAGCTGCATTTCCAGCCTGCTGCCGGTTGTGGTTTTGGCTTTCCGCACTCGCAGCAAAACTTTGCATTCGAACGGTTATCTTCACCGCATTTGCATTTCCAACCTGCCCCGGCAGGTTCCTTTTGTGTCTGCTGTTGCTGCATTGCTGCCTGAGCCTGATTACTTTGTGAGAAAGCCGCGGCCATGCCTCCGCCTGCCTGCATACCCATTCCGACACCCATAAAGCCCGCCATAGCGCCGCCGGCATTGGAACCTGCAGATTCCACACCACGGGCCATCGCACCCTGCACATAGCCTTCGCGTACCGTAGGATCAGAAAGCATGGCGCCCTGGTTTCGCATGTTGATAAGCTTTTGTGATTCTTCGTCATAGGAAACACTGGCAATACCGACCGATTGTATTTCTATGCCCCGCATTTGCCTCCAGTCGTCATCCAAAGTGGTACTCATATATTTGCTGAGTTCACGGCTTTTTGAAACAACATGGGATATGCGCACACCTTCGGTGGACATTTGATTGATTGCACTTTGCAGCGCTTCCAGAAACTCATGGAGATATTGTTCGTTTATATCGTTTATATCAACTCTTCTCGCATTCCGAGGAACCGCTTCCTGATAAAACTTCAGCGGATCGGTAATTTTTATGGAATAATTGCCGTGAGCCCTCAAAAACAGCTCTGAATTATAAAAATTATCAAAATAATTAATAGGGCTTCGGGTTCCGAATTTTATACCCTTTATCTCCTGAAGATTTATGTAAAAAACCTTCTGTTTTGCCGAAGGGACGCCGCCGTATTTTATCCTGTTGAATGATTCATTCAATGTTTCGCTGAGTTCACCGTTGAACAGTGACGGGGCAGACTGATTAGACACTTTGAAATACCCCGGTTCTGCGGTATAGTCCACAATCTTTCCGCCATCCACCAGCATCATGAACTGGTTATCATAAACATGAATAATTGAACCATCTGAAATAAAATCCTCGCTGCCTTTCCTGTTGCTTCCGCGTCGGCTGTCTTTCCGTACAAATACCCCGGATGTGAATACGGTACTGTCACTCATTTCATCCGGCTCTATAACCTCCAGCCACTGATCGGCCAGGCTTCCTCCTACAGTATCGAAAAGCGCTTTAATTATACCCATGTGTTTTTCCTCCTAACGAAATATAATAATCGGTTCTGTTCCTTACATAAAATAAAATGCCATAAACGAGTTGATGCAGGCATACGCAGAGATAGCTTTTCACTGAACATTATAACACACAAGAAGCCTTCATGCCATCAATAAATGTAATTGCCAGCTTAATAATTCCAGCAAAAAACCAGAGGATTTTTCCCTCTGGTTTTTGTTATCGTATACTATTCTTTTTCTGATACGGATTCGGATTCAGAGTCTGGAATCTGTTTCGGTTCCTTCTCCGGTTCGGATTCGGGTTCTGGTTTCTGTTCAGATTCCTGTTTCTTTTCAGGTTCAGGTTCTTTCTTTTCTTCCGGAACATAGCCTTCCTTGAAAATTTTCTCAAACTCAAAGCCTTCCAGACGTTCTTTTTCCAGAAGCGCCTGTGCAATATCATGCAGACGCTGCATATTTTCATTCAATATTGTTTTAATTCTGCCGTATGCCTCGTATATAATCTTTTTTACTTCTATATCGATTTTTGAAGACATCTCTTCACTAAAGTTTTTGGCATGACCATAACTTTTGCCCAGGAAGATTTCATCATTTTCATCCCCAAAGAACAAATTCTCAAGGCTCTCGCTCATACCGTATTTTGTTATCATGTTTCTGGCCACACCATTGGCATGCTTTAGATCACTATAGGCCCCCGTGCTGACCTCTCCGAGTACCAGTTCTTCCGCTGCGCGGCCGCCGAGGGATATAATAATATCCTCCATTAATTGTGATTTTGTTTGATACGAAATATCTTCGTCAGGTTTATGCGCCGTATAACCTCCTGCGCGGCCGGAAGGTATAATGGAAACCCTATCCACCTTGTTTGTAGTAGACGCAACCTTAACAGCAATGGCATGACCTGCTTCATGATAGGCTGTCAGATTCTTCTCTTTTTCACTCATTACCCTGCTCTTCTTTTCAGGACCCACAACAACTTTAAAGGTAGCCTCTTTTATTTCCACCATTGTGATTTCCTTTTTTCCCTTGCGGGCCGCCAATAAGGCCGATTCATTCAATAGATTTTCAAGATCGGCTCCGGTAAAGCCCGGAGTGCTTTTGGCAAGATCCTTCAAGTCAACATCATTACCCAGCGGTTTCCCACGGGAATGCACTTTCAATATTTCCTCACGTCCCTTTATGTCGGGGAGCCCAACCACAACACGCCTGTCAAACCTTCCAGGCCTAAGCAGCGCGGGGTCGAGGATATCCGGACGGTTCGTTGCCGCCAGTATAATAACTCCCTCGTTAACACCAAACCCGTCCATCTCAACTAAAAGCTGGTTTAACGTCTGTTCCCTTTCATCATGGCCTCCGCCGAGGCCTGCTCCACGGTGACGGCCTACCGCGTCGATCTCATCAATAAAGATTATACATGGGGCATTCTTTTTGGCCTGCTCAAACAAATCGCGCACACGGGACGCGCCAACGCCAACAAACATTTCCACAAAATCAGAACCGCTTATGGAGAAAAACGGAACACCGGCCTCACCGGATACTGCCTTTGCGAGAAGAGTTTTACCTGTTCCGGGAGGTCCTACCAGGAGAACTCCTTTTGGAATTCTTGCGCCCAGTTCCACAAATTTCCGGGGTTCTTTTAGAAACTCCACTATTTCCATCAAATCTTCTTTTTCTTCATCGGCTCCTGCTACGTCATCAAACTTTACTTTTATTTTGTCTTCCGTTGCCATTCTTGCTTTGCTCTTCCCAAAGGACATAACACGGCTGCCGCCGCCGCCCTGGGACTGCTGAATAAAGAATACCCAGAAAAGTATAAACAGGGCGACAACCACCAAAGTAGGCAATATGGTAAGCCACCACGGCGCTCTGGCCTCCGGTGGATAATACACATCATTCAGTTTTCCCTCAGCCAATGCGTCATCAATAACCTGAGCAATATGCTCGGTAGATAAAAAACTGGTTTTGTACGTAACATTTTCCTTTAAATCCCCGGAAGGACTTTTTAAAATAACCTCTGCATCAAGGCCTTGAACCTGAAGGCTCTTTACATTTCCCGCGTCCAATTCATGCTTGAACTGGCCGTACTTCATTACCACAGGATTATTGAAATCATTCCACATCGCAATGATAATCAGTATTATGACAAACAGTATAATATAAAAACTTATTCCCCGCAGATTTTTCAATGAGTCAACCTCCTGTCAGCAAAATACCGCAAAAGTATGCTGATGATACTATTTTTCTCAAAAAAATTCAATTTTAAAATATCTTTTAAAAAATTCCCTTAAGTTCCGCCTTTATTTTCAATACCAACAGGACCGTTTACGGAGAATTTCCTGTTGGGGCTATCAATAAATTCAATTATTGAAGTCACGGTCAACTACTTCCTATTCCTTTGAAAGCAACGCCTTCACTTTCTGTTATATTAGCACAATTACCCATAAAACACAACGCTTGTTTTACCATAAACCCTTAATTAATTACACACCGGCGCTTTGTTAATTACTCATCAACTACGCAAACATCCGGAAGGTTTCTGTACTTTCCGGCATAATCCAACCCATATCCGACAACAAACTCGTCCGGAATTTCTATACCTGAATAATCCGCTTTCAAATCCACCTTACGGCGTTCGGGCTTATCCATTATAGCAACAAGCTTAACACTTGCGCAGCCCTTTGTATTAAAAAGCTCCTTCAAATAATTCAAAGTAAGCCCGGTATCAATCAGATCTTCCACAATCAGTATGTGCTTGCCGGTAATATCGGAATCAATGTCTTTATTTATACGCACAACACCTGAGGATTCTGTGGAACTGCCATAGCTGGATACTGAAATAAAATCGATTGTAACATCCATTGCAATCTTCCTTGCCAGATCGGCCAGAAACACAAAACCGCCTTTTAAAACACCTACAAGAACGAGCTCCTTGTCTTTATAATCACGCGATATTGCATCTGCAAGTTCCTTGGTTTTTTTCTCCAGCTGCTCCCTTGTTATTAAAACTCTTAAACTCATGCAGTTACCTCCGTTGCATAATATAATCCTGATATTAAAGTATCCGTACTTTAAAAGTTAATTCTATCCAATCCTGATATTTCTATATACAATATTGTATTTGTTGATTTTGTTATTTTATAGCCATCTGCTGTACGGTATCCGACTACCCATAATATATTCCTGTCTTCGGCGACTAAAAGAATATCATTCCTTCTCTGCCGGGGTATTTTTTCATCAATAAAGAAATTCTTCAGTTTCTTCCTGCCCGGACTGTGGTATGGGAAGAAAATATCGCCGGGTTGTCTGTTCCTGATATTTATTCCCTCTAAAACCTTGTTATAATCAAAAAGCTGAATGCAGCCGGTTTCCTTAGGTTTTTCAATTTTTCCAAAGGCTTTCTCATATTCATTCCTTGTATACAAACAGGCACGTACACATATTTTCCCATCAAGAAATTCAATATCGGATGGTACTGAAAGATTTATACAAACAGGATTTTCAGCCTGTTCCGTTCTCTGCTTTGACAAAATCAAATGATTATACTCAATATATAATTTAATTCCCTGCGGAAACTCCAGGGTTTTACCTGTTCCCTCTTTGGAGGCCAACGCAAGAACACTATCCACATGCTTGGCTTCAATACCTTTTCGGCTTCCGGTAACCCTGCTCCACGCCATACGGATAATTCTTCCTGAAATAGCCGCATTAAGACCTGCAAATTCGCTTCGGTTCAGTATCACCATATCTTTCTCTTCAGATATGACAACAGTATTGTATTTTTCATTCGCCAACGCATTAAGATAATCGCGATCGGTTTTAAGAAGCCGTGACGTCCGTAATAAGGATGAAATTACAGAGAAACCCGTTTCCTGTTGTATTTGAGGAAACAACCTGTTCCTAAGAGTATTTCTTACATAGGAATTGTCCAGATTGCTGCTGTCTGTCCTGTAACAAAGTCTGTTCCTTTTAAGATAATCTTCTATTTCGTCTTTACCGGTTGCAAGAAGCGGACGTATGATATTTCCCCTTACTTCTTCCATGCCGCAAAGACCATCCAGGCCGCTTCCCCTCAAAAGGTTTATAAATATCGTTTCGGACTGATCCAGGATATGATGCGCAACTGCAATATACCGGGCATTTTCTTCAACCAGCGTCTGGTGAAGACACTCATACCTTAAAATTCTGCCGGCCTCTTCGATTGAGTATCCGTTCTTTTGCGAAAAAATCCTGACGTCCTTCCGGTATATTTTTATCGGAATTCCCCATTCAGTACAGAGATTTTCAACAAAACTCTCATCCTGCAAAGACTCCCCGCTCCGCAGCATATGGTTGACATGTACCGCAATAATGGAAAACTGGTTTTCCAGTCTCATACAATTCAGTATATGCAACAGGCAAACAGAATCAGCTCCTCCCGAAACACCTGCCACTATTGTTGTTTCGGGTTGCAAAACGAGATTTTCCTTCGCCCACATATTTACTTTTTTCATAAGCGAGTCTTTCATTTTTCGCTCATTCCTTAATAAGTCTTAGGTATAACATAACTGCATGCACAGCATTGGATTTATCTTATTGCCCTGTCAAGATTCCCGAACTTAGTGTATTGCGGAATCCATGCCAGGTCAATAGCCCCGACCGATCCATTCCTATGCTTGGCGATTATTATCTCGGTTATATTTTTCTTCTCACTATCCTCATGATAATAATCATCCCTGTATAAAAACATGACCAGATCGGCGTCCTGCTCAATTGCGCCGGACTCGCGTAAATCCGATAAAATAGGTCTGTGATTTGTAGTTCTGGCCTCTGGCGCACGGCTTAGCTGAGAAAGTGCCATTACCGGAACTTCCAGTTCCTTTGCCATTATCTTCAAGGATCTTGAGATTTCCGATATTTCCTGCTGTCTGTTTTCAGTCCGCCTCCTTCCCTGCATCAGCTGCAGGTAGTCGATCATAATAAGTCCCAGGCCTCTTCTCATTTTTAACCTGCGGCACTTGGACATGATTTCCATTACACTGATACCCGCGTTATCGTCAATATATATAGGCGCTTTTGATAACGGTCCCAAGGAATGCGCCATTTTTTTCCAGTCTTCATCCTCCAGGTTTCCGCTTCGCATTTTTTCCATATCCACCAACGCTTCCAGGGAAATAATACGGCTTACCAGCTGTTCCCTGGCCATCTCAAGGCTGAATATGGCTACGGGAACCTGTCTGTGAATAGCGGCATAAGCTGCTACGTTCAGCGCAAAGGAGGTTTTACCCATAGCCGGCCTGGCTGCCACCAGGATCAAATCGGATTTCTGGAATCCTGCCGTTTTTCTGTCAAGCTCGCCAAAACCACTGGGCACTCCCGTAAATTCACCGGCATTGTTATACAACTCTTCCAGGCGCGAAAAAGTTGAGTCCAGAACATCACTGATAGGAAGCAGACCTGTCTGGTTACGGTTCTGAACTATATCATATATGTATTTCTCAGCGTCACTCAGAATATCTATGGCTTCCTCGGCTGCCTCATAACTTTTTTTCTGTATCTGGTTCGAGGCCTGGATGAGTTTTCTTAACAGGGATTTATCCTCAATAATCTGAGCATAATGCCGGGCATTTGCCGTAGTAGGAACTGCGGTGGCAAGGTTTGACAGATACTCAATATCACCTACCTTCTGCAATGTACCTCTTTTTGTTAATTGTTCGGAAACAGTAATCAGGTCAACAGGCTTGCTTTGATCATACAGATCGAGAACAGCTTCATAGATTTCCCTGTGCTGCTCCATATAAAAATCTTCGCTTGTAAGCTTCCCGGAAATATCGGGTAATAGATCCTTATCCAGAAGGAGAGACCCGAGCACCGATTGTTCCGCTTCTGTACTATGCGGCGGTACCTTGTCAAGTAAACCAATATCCATGGCACATCTTCACCTTTCAGGGAGTTTTCTTTCCTTGAAATCTGTATCCTGAAATCCTATTCATTGACAACCTGTACTTTAAGTGTTGACACAACACCGGCATGAAGCTTAACCTCTATCTCGTGAAGGCCAAGGGACTTAATGGCCTCCGGCAAAACGATCTTCCTTCTGTCCACCTGAACATTATAGTTTTTTTCCAGTTTTTCGGCAATATCCTTACTCGTTATTGATCCGAAAAGCTTTCCGTTATCTCCCGCTTTCGAGCAGAATGTTATAGTCATTCCATTTACTTTTCCGGCAAGCTTTTTTGCATTGAAAAACTCTTTTTCCTTTTTTGTCTTTTCAGCATCTTCCCGCATTTTCATTTCATTCACCGCTCCGGCGCTTGCTTCTGTCGCCAGTCCTCTGGGAATCAAATAATTACGCGCATATCCGTCATTGACATTAACCAGAGTGTTCTTCTTTCCAAGGTTACTTACATCCTGCTTCAAAATTACTTTCATATTCATCCCTCCGGTTTGATTTTATGCTCCCTGGGTATGAGCTTCTCCGGAACGCAATCGGGCCAGTTCGGATAAATCTCCGAAATATTTCTCAATTTCATTTTCATTGATTAGCCCAAGTCGGATTTTTCTTGAGATATGCCTGTCCATTATGGCATAATCCACACCCAGCCGCTTTCCTAAAAGATAACTGAGGACAATCATGTCCGACAGGGTTTTTGCTGCGACTTCCCGGGTATCTTCCAGTACCGGGTCGGCAAGATGCCCGTACAAGCCCGCTATATCGTCCAGCAGCTCACTTTTCAGGGTTTCCACAATACGTAGGTTTCTGGATAACTCCAGACTATTTACCATAATACCACCACTTTCTTCTTATGTAACCTAATAATCCTGTTTTTCAAGTACTCCTTTTTAAAACAGAATCTTTTATCACAGCGTGTACTTGCCTGTTTGTAAACAATACGCCGCTATATGATTATAACACTGGTGGTATGTAAGCTTCCAATTTCCCATAAAGATTAAGGGAGTTAAATACAGCCTATAGACTTATCTATAGGCTGTAACTGTTTAATCAGTCGTATATGGCAGAAGTGCAATATGTCTAGCCCGCTTGATAGCGGTGGTCATCTGGCGCTGATGCTTTGCACAGTTACCGCTGATCCTTCTGGGAAGAATCTTCCCTTTTTCAGAAAGGAATTTCCTAAGCTTACCAATATCTTTATAATCTATATGTTCTACCTTATCAACACAAAACTGGCAAACTTTCCTTCTGGTTCTTCTTCTCAGCTGCCTTCCGCCTCTTTTATCATTAACGTTATCCCGGTTATCTCTATTATCTCTGTCTCTTTTTCTTGCATCCGACATCATTCCAATGCCTCCTTCCGCTAAAAAACTATTTCCACAAAACTTAATTTTATATATAAGCGCACTACAACTCAATTAATATACCATAATAGCATTATACTGTCAAACTGAATTTTAGTACGACATAAGGCTCGCGACGTTACTGTTCAGGGGTGACACATAAAAGTAAACGCAGCGGCATATATCGCTTTCGTTCTAAGTTCGACTGTTTCAGAGATATTATTAAAGGCAGTTTATAACTATTTGCTTTAGCTGTTCTTCATTAAGCTTTACGGGATTGTTTTTGTTTGAAGCTTTACCGGCAATGATATGAGCATGACGTTCCGTTACACCAAAACTTCCAAGCCCGGGAAGATTGAGCTTTCTTTTCAGATTATCCAGATAATCAATCAGAACAAAGCATTTCTTTTCTATACCAACTGCATTGGTTCCGGTTAGTATTTCACCAATTCTGGCGTATTTATACAGGCAAAGAGCATTATCGGTTTTATTTTGAGCAAGTTCACTAATATTTACCCTGACAGCCTCAGGAAGCAGCGTTCCGCATATTACCCCATGAGGAATACTGAAAAGCCCTCCTATAACGGAAGCAAACCCATGAACCACGCCCAGTCCCGCATTGGCAAGGGTTATACCGGATATAAAAGCCGCATATGACATCCTGGCTCTTTTTTCGATATTGTCAGGTTCATTTGTACAAACGGCTTCTAAAGAGTCCCTTACCTTTTCAATTCCATCAAGTGCCAGAGCATCTGTAATCGGACCGGCTTTTGCTGACATATATGAACCTATAAGCTGGCAAAGAGCATCCATACCGCTGGAAGCCGTGACATTTGGCGGACAGGTTACAGTTAATTCGGGATCTATTATAGCTATATCAGGAACAAAGTTATCATGCCTTAATGAGCTTTTAAATCCATTTTCACCAATACGGCCTAATACCGCATTTTTTGTCGCTTCACTCCCTGTACCTGATGTCGTTGGTATGGCAATAAAGGGAACCTTTTTGCCGTTATGCTTCCTACCTTCCTTTGTGCCCTCAAGGAACATCATAACCGGTTCATTCTGTGTAAGTATGGCGGATATGGCCTTTCCCGCATCAATAACACTCCCGCCGCCAACAGCTATTACCATATCAATACCTCTATCCCGGTACTTTGCAGCAGTACAGTCAATAAGGTCAGGAGAAGGTTCTCCCGTTACCGTTACAGCATATACGGGGATACCGCATTGGGTTAGCTCATTATTCAACCATTCATATTGACTGCTCCTTTTGAATGAGGAACCTCCGGAAATAAGGAGAACATTCCGGGAATTTTTTGCCGCCAAAATATCTGACAGAACTTTTATTTTCCCTGCTCCGAAATAAACATCCGGCGTATGTGTGAATGTAAATGACATATTTTCCCTCTTCAATATAAAAATTAAACCGTTGCACGAATTAGAACCATCTTACGTATACAGCATAATAACAGCGATAAATTCCAAAGGCTCATCCCCTGTATTTTCTATGGAATGGGACGCTCCGTCACCTGTTAATATGACATCTCCTTCAGATACATTCCGTTCCGTTCCATTATCATTTACCATTCCTTTTCCCTTTAAGATATAATAAGCTTCTTCCTCATCAATATGCTCATGCGTCCCGATAGAGCAACCCGGATTCAGAGCAATTTTTGCGAGAAGACGAACCTTCCCCTTCATCTCCTCCTTGTTCAGAATATGAAGAAGCTTAACGTTTCCCTTTCCGCCACGCATTTTTTCCCTGATTTCTGTTTTCATATTATTGATTTTTTTAACCATGTCATCCTCCGGTTCTGTTTTCCCACTGCATTTACTTAGTTCAACTTACATTTATATAGCAATTTCCGAATAATCAAAAACCCGGCATTACCGGGCTTTTGATTATTTTCTGATTTCTCAGTATTTTATGACTTATAACACCAACCGATATGGCTTGATTCAGATAATCATTTTGCTGTTGCCACAAATTTTAATTTCAACGGTATTGGTTAAAACATCGGTATAGCTGTATGATACTTTTCGAACATTTTTAAAATCATTTTCAAAACGAACTGTAAAGATACTGGGATACGTACATTCTAAAATGCCCTCTTTTACGAATGTTTTCTTTCTTCCTTTGTTCGCTTTTAACTGGATTCTTTTACCAATACAAGATTCCATCTCCTTCTTGATCTGAACGAGAGTGTTTTTCTCAACCATACCAATCACCTCTTCTTTTGTCTTTGACATTATACCACAAATTTCATAGCAGTGTCAATAAAATTAATTATTATACTCCGGTATGCTTAGTTCTGTCAAGTATTTTAATGAATATTTTCAACGATTGGCCGAAATTTCTTCAAAATACTGTTGTTTTTCTTCCATTTTCACCTATGTCCATTAGTCCAGGCAGTAATAAGTTAATTTTTGCGGTAACTGTCATATTATGCGACTAAACATATTGAAATGGGCTCTGACATTTCAAATATAATACGCTTTAATATTATTTCCAATAAATCTTTTTTCATGCATATCGAGGCAAAAGCATCCGATAAAGATATGCTCATGTTTTTCAAAAATCTACACCGGACTTCAAGCCATTTTAAGCCTCGTTATAAAAACGGAGGTAATTGCAAGACAGACCTTTTATCTTACTTGTATTTTCCACCCTCAATCTGGTACAATTATTCACGAAAGGATGATGCATATGCTTACAGATATAGAAATTGCCCAAAAAGCACACTTAAAACCGATTGAGAATATATCCGCAGCCCTTGGTCTTAAAAAAGAAGATTTGGAACTATACGGCGATTACAAGGCTAAACTGAAGCTGTCTGTTTACGAAAAAGCCTGTAACAGGGAGGATGGAAAGCTTGTTCTGGTAACAGCCATAAATCCTACTCCCGCAGGCGAAGGAAAAACAACAACCACAGTAGGGTTGGGACAGGCTCTGACGAAGCTTGGCAAGAAAGCGGCCATAGCCCTTAGAGAACCCTCCCTGGGTCCGGTTATGGGTATAAAAGGGGGAGCTGCCGGCGGCGGTTATTCCCAGGTGGTTCCCATGGAAGATATTAACCTCCATTTTACAGGAGATATGCATGCAGTCACCAGTGCTAACAATTTACTGTCGGCGGCCATTGATAACCATGTTCATCATGGTAATGAACTAAAAATAGATGTAAGGCGTATAGTATGGAAAC
>CAZSVI010000021.1:27316-36765 GCA_964610205.1 uncultured Oscillospiraceae bacterium | reverse complement strand
TACAACTAAATCTTCAAATGTTTTCGCTGGTTCCCTCATACTGGTTCCTCACTTCTTAGATAACATGCTTAATTATTTTGCAAAACAAATAAACCCATTTGACTTAAACGGCACCTGTATTGATGAGATTGAAAAACTCTGCCAAAGAATCGAAAAGGGCAACCGTACCTTTTCAGGATTCAATCCATTGTCAGAAGAAACAGAGCTTTTATTTCAGGCTGTTATCAATAGAGGAAATCATGAACTAATAGCATTGCTATATCTTTAAGATCATTCCCATAAGCCGCTAAATCATTTTGCTCTTTCACTTAAATATATGGAGATTTTTAACTGATTTTTGCAAAAGTAATATATACATTAGTCAAGCGGATACCCAGGAAATATTATTTTAGAACTTGATAGAACCTTCCGTAACCCCTTTTATTATCCACTTGCTCGTAAAAATGTATAATATGAGAACAGGAATAATTGCTATGGTTGATCCGGCCAATAAAAGTCCCCACTCGGTAGCAGCCTCACCAAGTCTATCTCTTAAGGAAATCACCGCCACTATCAACGGCTGTATTTTCTGATTGGTGAAGGTAAGTACATAGGGCCAGAAAAAATTATTCCACGATCCATTGAAATTTATTACTGCAAACGTTCCCAATAATGGTTTTGACAATGGCAATCCGATCTTAAAAAATCTCCCAAAAAAACCACATCCATCAATAACAGCCGCCTCATCAATCTCCATTCCCTGACCTTTGAAATATGCTTCAAATACCAGAGCCTGCATGCTGAGCCCGCCAAGCCCCGGTAGAATAATGCTCCAGATAGACCTGTAAATTCCAAGTGACAAAACTACTCTGATTTGTGGGAAGAGTGTCATTGGACCCAAGGAGATAAACATGAATGTAAGTATAACCCATTTAATCAACTTTTTCCCTACCATCTTTGACCGGGCAAGGCAAAAACCTACAATACAAGAATTTAATAAATTCCCCACAGTACAAACCGTGGAAATAAAGACGCTGTTAAATGTATACCTGGTAAAATTCGCTTCCACGAAAGCTCTGCTGTAGTTTTGCCATACAAAATTTTCCGGTATTAGGCGTGCTTCTGACAGAATACTCCTTGTTGATTGAAAAGAAGCCATCAGACAATAAAATACCGGGAAAATAACCGATATGGTCACAATTCCTAAAAATAGATATACAAAATTTTTCCCGATAAATTTTAAATTGGTATTAGTTTGACCAAGCATTATATTATTCACTCCCTCCCATTATTCGTACTGGAATTTGTTGCTGACCTTATAATAGATAATTGAAATGATAGCTATAATAAATGCTGTAATAATAGCAACTGCAGCTCCGAATCCATACCTTGGATCAGACGTTCCGGATGAAATCTGTGGGAAAAACAGATAATATATGAACAGAAAAACCAGCTCGGTTGCGTGGTTGGGACCACCGCCAGTCAGGATAAAATAAGATCCTGTGGACTTCAGGCATCCGATTATTGCCATCAGAAGTATAATCTGTGTCATCCTTGCAAGCATCGGAAGAGTAATATATATGAATACCTTAAATTCAGTTGCACCGTCAACTGAAGCACTCTCATAAACTTCAGTGGGTATGGAAGTCAATCCTACAAGGAAAAACAGCATGTTAATGCCAAATGTGTGCCATATATCCACAAAAATACCGGTGAGAAAAGCGGAAGTGCCTGTCCTAAAAAACGAATAATATTTGGGTATAATGCCAATATCGGAAAAGAATATATTAAGTATCCCGTTATACGGATTCAACATAATATTAAAGACCAAAAACATAACCATGCTTGGCAGTATCTGTGGCATGTAAAATACCGTTTTGAAGAAGTCAGAACCTTTTACTTTTTTATTGATGAAATAAGCACACAGAAAAGCCAGTGGCATTTCAATGACAAGCTTTATAACAGTATATAAAATGGTCTTCCCCCATGAAGACCAGTAGAGCCATGTAAAGGAGTTGTTATTACCCCAGGAATTTTCAAAATTAAATAAATTTTTAAAGTTATCAAGACCGATATACAGCGCGATACCGCTGCCTGTATAATTATACAGGCAGTATCTTGTTGCCCACATAATAGGGTATACCGTAAAAAGAATAAAAATAATTAATGATGGTGACATAATAAGATATGAATATAAGTTTTCATTAATTGTCCTTTTGTTCATGCTGTTTCTTGTTTTAAGCTTGTACTGACTTGTCATTGTTCTATTCATATTACTATTTAGCATCATTAATCTCCTATTCACTCTTATATTTGTTTATTTCATCTTAGTAGTCAGGGAGGAAGGGGTTATAAAAATCCCTTCCTCCTGTCTTTGATTTTATCAGTGCCTATTTTATTCCTGTCAGTTCAGACCATTCGTCAATTGAAAGGTACCTGAATTTTGAAAAGTCCGGATTCATCGGATCATAGCCTTCAATATAAGGCATCTCACCAAGTCCGCCAATCTTAACTGTCATCTGTTTCGCCTTTTCAATATCGGTTTGGGCCCTCGCCAGTATACCTAAATTATACCTATGTGCACAGTCCTCCAAAACAGCTTTCGCGTCTATACTCATATCAAGCAAACAGTGGGTGATTACCACATTACGGTTGTCTCCCTCTAACGTTGACGAGGGGTTGCCATAAGTTGTATATTCCCCCACGCCGCCGGGATAAGGCGCGTATGAAGCCATTATAGGATACCGCATCACCTGTTTGTTTGCATACTCTACGGCAGAATCAATCGCAGCGATACCACACCCTTCCGCCATATAACCGCCGACAAACTCATCGCTCATGAAGAACTCAATAAATTTTCCTGCTGCTTGCTTTTCCTTAAGGGTGGCAGCATTATTGAGCCAGTTCTCAAGTTCTATTCTTAGATCAGGTTTGGATTTATACACTCCGTTAATTGCCGGTAGAGGAGCAGCATCCCAGTCACATTCCGCACTAAATTGATCATTAATGCAACTGACATCCCAGGAAAAACTGAGCAGCATACCCACGTTGCCGGCTGCAAACTGTGCTCTTACCGCATCATTGTCCATGCTTTCAAATCCCGGGAAAACACTTCCGTCATTTATAATTTCTCTCCAGACCTCAACTATAGGGACAAGAGATGAAAAATCATACAATCCCGTTCCGTAATCATATAGCTTTGGAAGTCCTTCGGGAAAAAACAGTGTGTCAGCCCACAGGCCGATCTGGCCGCCGCCGACAGGCATTGCGGTACCGAATATCCTGCCGTCTCCTGCTTCAGTAATTTTCTTTGCAATCCTTCTAAAATCCTGCCAGGAAGCAGGCGGTTCAGTCTCTCCAACCATTTCAAAAAGATCTTTGTTATATATGAGCTTTCTTGTCGTTACCAGGTAGCCCCAGCCATATGTCTTGAACACGTTGTCTACTTCTTTCATATACTTATACTGATGATATTTTTCAGAAAACTCCGGAGAAATATAATCATCCCAGGAATCGTATACCCCATCGATTATTCCCTCAACCAAATCAAAAGGACGTCCTGTCATTACTGTTGGTCCCTGTCCAGCCAGTATAGATGTCTTAACACCGGTTTGCCAATCTCCGGATCTCCATATTGTTTCCACCTCAATATTGTCATCGTTTTCTTCATTGTACTTGTCAAACATACGCTGCATATAGTCCTGCTGTCCTGTTTTGTTACTAAAAAACTGAATTACCGTCTTTTCAGCCGGTTCCACCTTTTGGCTGCCTTCAGGCTTTGTCGTTACATCATTTGTTCCCGATGTGATATTCTGGCTACATCCGGAAAAAACAAATGCCATCAACAAAAAAACACACAAAACGCAGACCAGTTTTTTACACCTTTTAACCATTAAACTCTCCTCCTTTTTTATTTTCCATATCCGGCAGTTAAAAAGCAATCGTAACTTGCCGAATATGATATACATAATTTTTACAACTATAATTGTAATATCATTTTACTGAAAAAACTTAAGGACATTGTAAGAAAAATTACTATGTACATGTCCACGTTAGCTCGTTACCAGACAAGAATTAACATAATTGTTGATTTATTAAATAAGCCCTTCAGTATCAATTCATCCCAATTACTTTTTTCATTTTATATAGTTGACGGCACAAAGGCAGAGGGTGAGATAATAATCTTACGATAAAGCATAAATATAACAAAGAAGACACATATAACGTTTCAATTATCTGTTATTCGAACGAAAAAAAGAAAAGATCATAGCCTGCGGTGGTGCAGAGCTATCCGTTAGTAATATCATCATAAGAAACCCGATGATGGATGGAAATGCTCTCGAAATAGAATGCATAAAAGATGGCAGCACAATCACCATGAATTATACTTCTCTGCCCGGAAATCCGTCTGAGACAGGGCATTTAAGACAACGGAAGCGTTCCTGTGTCTTCCATGTCTTCTTGCCCGCTGCCACAGATACTTCATATATATTGTTATTAATGTCCCTGAATTTCAGGAGAGCAGTATTCTTCTCAGCGGGTGTTGCTTCGACCGCCCATCTGTCGCCTTCTGTGTACACATTGATCCACATGCCTGCCCAATGGAAATTCTTTAAAAAAACCAGAGGCAAAGTGTTGTCATAACCATACATGTATAGTCCGTGGTATGTCATGAGGCTGCCAAGAATGCCCCCGGCTCCCACATTTGATGAAATACACGGTGTGGATAGGAATCCCTGGTCACTGTGAGCAGGAAAACCGGTATTAGAATCGTAGCATTCCCATATACCAGGCATACCCGTTACCATACCTGTTAATGATTGCAAAACCTGATCCAGCAAATGCGGATAGTAATACCGGCACACTTCCATTCCAAGCGAACATGATTGAGGCCAGGAAGCACCTCTCCAGTATGTGTCGCTTCTATAGCCCCGTTCACAAGGAGAAAATGTGCGTATCCCATATTTCCCAAGCAACTGCACAAAATTTTTCTCCATTTCCTTTGCCCTTTTATTGTCAACAAGGTGGTAAGCCAGGGGAAATAGTCCTTCTATACCCAAATAGTCCCATCCTGACGGGAAAGCATAGTATATGGTATCATCTTTCTCTTTTATAATAAAAGATGTCATTCTTGGAACACTTGCGTCAAATTTTTCCCCCAGCATCCCCCATATATTTTTATTCATTAGCCAAAAACACCCCGTTTAGTTCCAGGTTAATTCAATTGTGTTTGAAAGTACTCCCGTATTCTTAAAAATAACAAGACGTATTGCTTTTTGCTTTATTCCATACGCCGGTGAAAAAAAGCCTTCTTCAATCTCCCATTTACTATCCGGTGCTGTTAAATGTACCTCAAGCGCAGCCCTTTTCACAACTGCAGTATCCTCAGAAATATATTCGACGTTACAATCCGGATGAAGGTTAAAAGAAAACAACATGCCAGGTATGGACGGTACAGTACCGTTAGGAATAAACTCATCGGTTATTGTCATGCGGTTATCCCTTTTCTTGAGTTCTATCCTCCTCCTGTGCAAAACACCCGAAGGCAGACGGAGATATCCTGAATGCTGACCTGCAAAGACTGTATAATTTTCAGTATCCTCCCATTGAATACATTCACAGCAGGTATCCTCATAGCAACCCCACCATGGGGAGTCTTCAAGGAAACGGTTTTGCGGCTGCCCATCAACACATACCGTATTATGTGCTCTTGTTGAACGGTAAGCATCCCTGAATCTCCTGCTTGCAGTATAAACATAAATACCGGGATCTACAATAATTTCCAGTCCTCTGATGCAAAGTGTCAGGGATAGCTTATCATCATGAGAATGTCCCCCCAGGCCATTGGTACCGATGGGACCGCAAAATATGAAGCAGAATATTTCGGGACTGCGCAGAATATAATAACCTGCATCCTGAAAGGCAGAACTTTTTAGTGCAGGGCCGCTGATCCTTGCGGCTTCGGGTTTCTCAAACAGCATATTTGCAGCCGAATAATATGATTCATCCAGGATTCCCGCAGGTAAAAGCAAATCATTATATAAAGCATCCCCAATTCCCAGTAAAAATCTTCTGTCACGATCCTCATGCTCCAATGCTTCAAGTAATAGAAACCGTCCGCTGTCTGCATCGCCTATCAGCGGAATAAGTCCATCAGGCTGGATAATAGCCGCTAATGAAACAAACATATTGCCGATCTTTTTAACCCTTTGTTCACCGATTTGCTGTTTGATCCAGGTAAGTATATCAGAGGTTGTATTGCATCCGGAAGCTTTGGCCGCAATTAACAAAGGATAAATAAGCATTTCCAGTCCGAATGCATGATAGGATGTGGCAGATTCGTAATCAAAGCCGTCATTGCCAATTTGTCTGTCAAGTTCAAGTCCGATTTCCCTTAAAGCAAGTCTGTACCATGCTTCGCTATCAGCATCCCATCTTTTAACAAATACACTTCCGATAAGCAGTCCGCCCAAATCCCCTAAATAATGATTGGGATGAATACTTGTTTCGGCAAATTCAAGGTTTGCGGAAATAAAACGCCGATGCTGCAAAAAACTGTCCTGAAGGACGTTAATGAAAAGCTTTTCTTCCAATGACATTTTGTCCGTATAGCTATCTCTTATCAATGAGAAGGCTATTACCAGGTTTGCAAGACGTATTCCCACATTCATGTTTGCATTCCAGCCGATTCCATATTCATAAGGATTCATGGCAATCCAGTCGAGAATCTGTGCCATGGCTTCCCTGCGGTAAAACTCATCTCCTGTAATACGCCAGGCTCTTGCAAGAATAACCAGATGACAGCACCTGGATAAGTCGTACGGCACCTTGGCATCCAAACCTTCAACTATACCATATTTCAAATCCCGGTAGTATTCAGTTTCGTATCTGCAACCGGACTTAAAGTCAATATGCCAGTCAAGGGGTTCATATCCTTCTATAATATTTTTTGCCAGTTCTATAAGCTTTTCAGCTTGGTTCCTGAATTGAAAAGGAAGTTTTTTGAGTGCCTTGTCAAAGGTTACTTCAGGATCACTGTGATTTGAGCCTTCAAAACCCGCAGCGATCATCCCATAACGGTTCTTTATCCATCCGCTGCCGAGAAGGTTGAATTCATGTTTTAAATACCTGTCGGCCAGTTCAACGCACTTTATTTTGTCAAAGTCCTCATAAAGTTGGATTATCGGAGATTTTTCAAGAATGTCATTCAAATATGTATGTTCGGAAGTTTTATTTGCCATGCTCAGCTTCCTCCTGAAGTGTAATTCCTTGATTATTTTCTGCTGCCGTAATAAGCTGATACCTTACGGATAGCTTTTACTATCTCATCCAGGTCGTTATCGGTATAAAACTCATTTACAGGTATCTTGACGGCTGTATTCAGAATATTTTCCGCTGTCGGGCAAAGTCCCTTGCTGTAGGTTATATCTTTTCCGTACAACTTGCATCCGAAAGGACAGTCGCTTCCCGGATACGCATTTTTATTTATGAACAGGTCATATTCATATACGCAAGCAGGTATGTAGCCTGCCGAACATGGAATTCCTTCCATTGTCAATGCACGGGTAAATTCATCCCTGCTTACTTTTGCCTCCGATTCATTAATTCTCATCATATAGAACCAATATGAACATTTCCCGCCTTCAGTAACTTTATGAGGACTAATACCGGGAAGTCCTTTTATTCCCTCGGTAATTGCATCACCCAATGAGTTTCTTCTTTCGCATATCCATTTGAGTTTTCCCAGTTGAGCCAGTGCAACCGCACCCTGTAATTCATTCATCCTGTAGTTGGGAGCCAGAAACTCAATTCTTCTCATCGTAAAAGGATCAGTTGAAAACCTGTCATAATTCTTGTCCGCAAACTTGAAGGCTTTCTTATATAAATCATCATCATTAAAAAGGCACATTCCTCCGTCGCCTGTTGATATATGCTTGAAGTCATTCAGGCTGAAACAGCCTGCATCACCAATTGTGCCGGCAAGCCTGCCCTTGTAGTAACACATATAGCTCTGAGCGCAATCCTCGACTACCCTTATCTTATGCCGGCGGGCTATGTCCATAATTGCATCCATATCTGAAGGATTTCCGGCAAGGTGAACAACAAGTATGGCTTTTGTTTTCCCGGTAATTTTAGACTCGATAGACTCGGGATTCATGTTATATGTGTTGGGATCCAAATCAGCAAATACAGGAATGGCATTCTGATATAGTATTCCGATAACAGTTCCCATATCGGTAATAGGAGAAGTAATAACCTCATCCCCCGCGGTAACACCGACGGCGCCTAATGCTATATGAATGGAAGCAGTGCCCGAAGATGCGGTAACGCAGTGTTTTACTCCATACATCCCGGCAAAATCTTCAGCGAATTTTTTTACCTTATTACCTGACATATAAAAAAGCGTGTTTTGATCAAGGGCTTCTTTCAATTCATTAAGTTCACCATCCCCAAACCTTTTTCCAGTTCCGAAAGGGGTTGTTTTTGTTTTCTCTCCTCCATACAAAGCTAAATCACTCATATTATTCCACCTCTGTTCCTTATTTTAATTAATTCTCAGGGATCAGCTTAAGTGCATTTATAAAATAAATCTTATCAAGAATGGTTTTGGATAACCCTAATCCGTTCAAAAACTCCTGGTGTATATTGTCAAAGTAGTCTCTTCCATATAAAATCCTGTCCTGAAACTCAGTTAAAAAACCCTTTGCAAAATCCGGATCCCGCTTAAGTGCATTACAACCCGAGCCGGCAGAGAGATCACAGTATAGATTTTTGTATTTATGCAGCATTGTAATCAACTTCCCCCCCGGTAAAACAGGACCGGTTGGATAAGCCTCCCTGCTAAATTTATCATCACCCGAAATATGCGCCCAAAAACCCGGAGCATGTCCTAAAAAGATCGTTTCGGGACATGCGGCAACTGCCCTTTCAAAAGCTTCCATTCCGCCTCCGTACCACCAATTGGGCCTTGGATAATTAGAACCGGTATCAAATTCATAATCAATATGTACTAATACAGGCAATCCTTTTTCGCCGCAGAACCTGAACATTCTTATCGCGTCCGGATTATCATACATCATACGGAGTTTTAGCTCTCCATATACCCTTACATTATAAATATTTACCGCAGCTCTCATTTGGTCAATTGCCTGAGGACGTCTGGGGTCAGGCGCGAAACCAAGGACGAATTTATCAGGAGCCCGTTCCGCATAGGATAGGCAGCGGGAAAAAGGGATGGGGCCATCGGGTCCTGAATCGGGGATATATTTTATATTAAGCGGGTCGTATTCATATTCTGGTGATTCCCAGCTCAATATCCATGTCCTGTCGATTTTATTCTGTTTCATATTCTCCAGGAATTTATCGAGATTATGTCCATGCCAGTCAGGATGATTATGAATGTCTATTATCATTGATTTTGCCTCCTTCAAATTTTTAACCGTCAATCCACAAATATGTGATCTCCGGTT
>CAZSVI010000021.1:26212-27306 GCA_964610205.1 uncultured Oscillospiraceae bacterium | reverse complement strand
TTCCATATGATTTCGCCGGACAAGGATTTCCTGATATGGAGATCTCTATGCCTGAATACAACCATCATTGAATCAACAGCGCCCAATAATTCCTTATCACCGCGAAAATTTACCTCTTGATACAATAATAAATCAAGTCATTACCGTCTTCAAGAAAAAAATAATTTAAAAATTAACATATTCAATAAATAGTTTTGCTTTTAGCAACAGTAAATCGGTACGGCTATAGGTTCATTACCTTCACACCGACATTTTATGCATGAAATGCGTGATTTTCAGAACCATTCAGCTTGCTGCTTGCCCATGCAGCCTGGGTATGTCGCAATTGCAAGCAAGTGCTTCCGTTGTTATAATGTGTATAAAGAAGAAAAAGAGAGGTCTGTTCAGGATTAAATTTTAATACAAAACGATAAAGGGGAATGAATACTTTGAAAAATAAGATTTTAGCAGGGGTATTGGTGATAATTCTGGTTTTGATTGGAGTAACTGTTATTAACAACACAAAAAATGAACCTGTTTTTAAAGAAAACCCCGATGATGTAACAGAACATGCAAATGTGGAGGATGTACCCTTTGATTCATCCGGTGATAATTTACCTGTCGAGATATATAAACCCTCTATATCAGATCTGGTTGCAGAACTGGAAACAGGTGTTCAGGTTGTTGAAGATGAAAGTCTTTTACTCCTTATTGATGAAGAAAGCGTTTTAGGATATTATTCAAATCTATTGCTGGCAAAAAGATATGAAAGCGAAAACAAGGATTCCACCCAATATTATAAAGCCGCTTTGGAGCTTCATGATACAAAAGAAGTGAATTTCAGCCTTGCATCATATCTTATCGGAACAGGAAAGGAAGAAGAGGCTGAAAGTGGATATTTGGCCCTCTTGCCTGATGAAACAGCTTTGCGGGCGCTAATAGACTTAAAAGCAAAACCCGAGAAAATAAGCGAAGTCTTAATAAATAAGAGGGAATGGAAGGCCGCTGAAGAATTTCTAAAACCCATAATCGAAAGTAATTCCGATGAAAATATAAATGCCTTGCTTATAAGAAACTATGCGGTGGCTTTGGCGGAACAGGGAGAATATAAACAG
>CAZSVI010000021.1:0-26202 GCA_964610205.1 uncultured Oscillospiraceae bacterium | reverse complement strand
ACAGTCGTTGCCATTTTTTAAATCATTATATTAAACCGATAAAACGGATTTGTCTATTGCTTGGTGGTTTGGTCGTTCTCTTGAATCGACAGGTCAAACATCAAACGCAATGAAGATATATTCTTCTATCGGAGAAAAAGGAGCATACAGGCTGGGTATTATTCTTCGAAGCACAAGCGGTTCATTAGCGGCTGCGGAAGCTTTCGGCAACAGCAGCGAAGCAGTTTCATTATGGAGGGCTGCACGTATATGGGATGAGGCCGGAATGCATGAAAAAGCCATTGAAACTTATGCCCGTATTGCGGAAAGCAAGGGTTCGTACCAGGATGACGCCGCATACAGGGCTTATGTTCTGTCCAATCGTCTTGGCAGGAGTGACGTTGGAAAATTTATAGAAGTTTTGTCCGAGTACCCCGCATGGATGACAAGGATAGGCAAGGAACCCGTTATGCGGGAACTGTATGAAGTATCTTACAGTAAACCTGATTTTTTATACCGGGTTGAATTATATGAAAAAGACGGGTATACGGAGGCATCGGCAATTGAATTGGCAATAGGGACAAAAAACACCGATCTTGAGAAAAAACTGGCCCTTGGGGATTGGTATCAGGAGCGGGGAGAATATTACAGGTCTATTATATGGGGAATCCAATCCCTTGATGAAAAACCGACAAGGAGAGGTTATGAACTAGCATATCCTTGTGCGTTTGAAGATTTAGTAAGTGCCGCGTCCAGGGAGTATAATGTGGAAGCTGCCCTGATTCGGGCGGTAATAAGAGAAGAAAGCCATTTCAAGCACGATGCCGTTTCCTCTGCAGGAGCAATGGGCCTTATGCAGATCATGCCGGCCACAGGGAAAGATATCGCTTCACGTTTAAAAATCGGCATAGAAGACGGAGATTTGCTTAACCCGGAGATTAGTATAAGATTTGGGACATTTTATATAAATTCCATGCTGAATATGTTTGATCTAGATATAGATAAAGCCATGGCAGCATACAACGGCGGACCGGGGAATGCAAATACCTGGCTTAAAAGCGGTTTTGGAACAGAGAAAGAGGATTTCCCTACGGCAATTACATTTTCTGAAACACAGGAGTATATAACCAAGGTAAAAAACACCTATTACATTTATAAATGGCTGTACTGAATGGGAAAAGTTAAAAAGCGGGGGCATTTGTGCAAAATCAACAAAAAATATATTATATTTTGTTGATTTTGACGAGTTTACGTAACGTAGTTTCCGAGTTACAATAAAGAAAACGGTTTACTAAAACGGTTACGGAACTGGAGAATAATGGAGGGAGAACCCTTATGCGTGTTACCATTGAAGATATTGCAAGATTGGCAGGTGTATCAAAGGCAACAGTATCCAGAGTTCTCAATAATAAAAGTGAGGGTGTTGGAGCAGAAACACGTAAAAGGGTACAGAAGATAATAAATGACCATGAATACAAACCGAACCTTCTTGCAAGAGGGATAGTTACTTCAAAAACAAAAACATTAGGTTTGATTCTTCCGGACATTACTAATCCATTCTTCCCCGAGCTCATTAAAGCTATTGAAGACAACGCGCATAAAAACGGGTATACGGTAATTATCGGTAACACAGATTTCTCCCTGGAGAAGGAGCAAAACTATATTAACACATTTATAGCGAACAGGGTGGATGGTGTTATTCTCACATCCACAGTTGATGACAATAGCGCTATACATAACAAATTGAAGAAATATGGTGTTCCTTGTGTGCTGCTTGACAGAGCAATGAAGAATATGGATTACGATGCGGGAGTGTTTTTTGATAATGAATACGCGTTATATATATCCTGTGAATATTTGATTAAGCATGGAAATAAAAGGATTGTTTTGATTTCAGGGCCGCCTAAAATATCTACGTCCATAGAAAGAATAGAAGGGTACAGGATGGCTCTTACACAATACGGATTGGAGCATAACAAGAATTTGATAAAGTATGGAAATTTTACAATTGACAGCGGTTACAAGGCAATTAAGGAATTGCATAATGAAGGAGTAGATTTTACCGCAGTTCTGGCTGCAAATGATATTATGGCAATCGGCGCTATAAAAGCCCTGAAGGAAATCCGGTATAAAATACCTGATCAAATAGAGGTAATAGGCTTTGACAATATTGATTTTGCGGAAATTACTGATCCGCCATTGTCTACGATTCAACAACCAACTTATGAAATGGGTCGGAAAGCAGTAGAATTTTTACTGATGCTGATGGATGGCAAAACACTGAATAACAAACACATCAAGCTACAACCAAGGCTGATATGCAGATCAACAACAAGGTAAGCGCTTAGTATAAACGCACCTGAATATTGTGTATAATACCATATTATACACAATATTCAAAAGCATACTTATCAGGCGAAATATAACGCGGAACCAAGATGACTCCCTGACCCATCTCTAAAGGTAGCGGGTACCGATTACATTAATCAGGCGGTGAGCATATCTCCCGCCTCGATATAAGAACCCTATCACTTCGTGATAAGAACCTTGTTACGAAGTGATGGTTTTGCCAAAGCAAAACCTGCCGTTGTAATAACGGTGTGTTGCAATTGTAAGCGATTGATTCCGTTGTTATAACTAATCACATTATGTAAGGGGAGTTAATATTGAAGAAGATACTGGTAATAGGCAGTTCAAACATTGATTTTGTTGTAAATGTTCAGTATATGCCTGCCGTTGGTGAAACCATCATCGGAAACGCTTTATCAAAAATACCGGGAGGAAAGGGAGCAAATCAAGCGTATGCATGCGCTAAGCTTGGAGGTGATATAACATTTCTCAGCACGCTTGGTGATGATGATTCAGGAAAATTGCTGATTGATAATTTGAGCAGAGCCGGAGTAAATACAGGGCTGATATCGGTATTAAAGGACACCCCGACAGGAATGGCAATCATATATATTAATAAGGAGGGTAATAACAGTATTGTTGTTGTATCGGGCGCCAATGGTTTATGCAGCGCTGAATATCTAAAAAATCAATCGGAAGCGTTTCAGGAAAGCGATATCATGATTGTACAAATGGAGATACCTTATGACAGCGTTTATTATGCCGTTGAGAAAGCTGATAAATTGGGGAAAACGGTTATTTTGAATCCCGCGCCGGCGCCGGACTATATACCGGATGAAATATATAGCTGCATTGATATTATTACGCCAAATGAAACTGAGTTGGCAAGACTGACGGGATATGGCATTGATTCATTCGAGAATATCAAGGAGGGTTGTCAGGCATTACTCAGAAAAGGAGTAAAAAACGTACTGGTTACATTAGGCGCAAGAGGTGCAATGCTTGTTAATAACAATGAGGCTTCCATTTTTGCTCCGCCTGACATTAAAGTAGTCGATACAACTGCCGCCGGTGATACTTTCAATGCTGCTATAGCTGTGATGCTTGCGGAAGGACGTTCATATCATGATGCCATAAAATTTGCAAACATAGCATCAACTATCGCAGTATCAAGAAAGGGTGCGCAGACTTCAGTGCCTGCAAGGCAGGAAGTGGATAATTTCAGTAAACAATTGAAAAATGAAAAATAGAGAAGGGATTAACCTATGAAAAAAGATCGCGTTTTGAATCCGCACATCTGCCGTGCTATCGCAGAAATAGGTCATACCGAATATCTGGTAATTGGAGACGCGGGCCTTCCAATTCCGGCAGGTGTTAAAGTCATCGATGTATCCGTGACAAGGGGTGTTCCTGGTTTTATTGAAGTACTTGAAGCCATAGCGGAGGAACTGGTTATTGAATCTTTTATATTTGCCTCGGAAGCCGTTGAGGCAAATCCAGGTTTGGTATCCATGATGAAAGCAATAATACCGGATAAACCGTCAAAAACAGTAACCCACGATGAATTCAAAACTATTGTGAAGGATGCGAAAACAATTATCAGAACAGGTGAGTGTTCAAGTTTCGCAAATGTTATTCTGGTTTGCGGAGTAAATTTTTAACCTGGGGGGGGAGGATATTTTTATGGAAACTATGAAAGCGGCTGTATTTGAAAAAGAAGGAGTATTTGTTGTTAAAGAAGTTCCGATACCCAAAATGACAAAAGAGGATCAGGTATTGATAAAAGTAGATGCGGTCAGTGTTTGTGGTACCGATGTGCATATCACGGCCGTTCCGCCGGGATATATCGCAACGCCGGGTACAATTCTTGGCCATGAGTTTTGCGGTACGGTTATTGAAAAAGGCAATGAAGTAAATCATCTTGAAATAGGTGACAGAATTGTTGCAAATCCTAATAACTATTGCGGAACCTGTGTTTACTGCAGAAAAAATCTGCCCAACGAATGTGAGAATATTGAAGCGCTTGGTATTGATTATGATGGTGCGTTTGCAAAATTTTGCTGTATATCAGGGAAAGTAGCTTATAAAATTTCAAAAGACGTACCGGTTGAAACCGCGGCATGTGCCGAACCGCTTGCCTGCGCGGTTAACGGATTGAATAAAGTTAATATCAAGCCTGGAGATAGTGCTGTTGTAATAGGTGCAGGCCCTATCGGTATAATCATTTCAATGCTGCTGAAAGCGTCGGGAGCAAGTAAAATCTTTTTGCTGGAGACAGTCCCGTACAGGATAGATTTTGCTGAAAAGCTTGGTATTGCAACAATAATGGATCCAAAGAACGAAGAAGTGCTTAAAGCCGTTATAAAAGATACCAAAATCGGAGCTGATTTTGTATTTGACGTAACAGGATCTCAGGTAATCCAAAGTATCGATTTGGTACGGAAAGGCGGCTCAATTGTACTGTTTGGTGTTAACATGAAAGCTGTTTCACAGCTTATGCAGAATAAGATAACAACTAAAGAGATTTCGGTTATAGGTACATGGCTTGCGAACGCTACTTTCCCGGAGGCGGTTAAAATAATAGAACAAAAGGCGATTGATTTGGGTGCTCTTGTATCTGATGTAATAGATCTTGATAATATACATGATGCTCTCGATAGGCTTAGACAAGGGAAAGCAATAAAGGTAATAATCAAACCGTGAACTTATCGGTAATTTATAAATTGTAATCAAAATAGGGTCTGATATTTCATTAAATTGTTACTGTGGGGGGTTTAGAACTTTACATTGCTAAATATTAATAAATAAGAAATAAATTAGTTTGGAGGTTACAATATGTCAAAAATACTCAATGTAGGCGTGATTGGCTGCGGCCAGATCGCTCAGATTATGCATCTTCCATATATACAGGAGTCGGAGCATTTTAACCTGTATTCGATATGCGATATTTCAAAACATGTAGTTGAAATGATAGGGAAAAAGTATGCGCTGTCTGAAAACAGGTGCTTCACAGACATGGATGAAATGCTGTCTGATTCTTCTCTTGACGCGGTCATTATTTGCACAAAAGACCATTATGAACCTGGTATTAAAGCCGCAAAGGCTGGTAAACACATGATAATTGAAAAACCGATAGCTTATAGCGTAGCCCAGGCAAATGAAATAATTTCTGCCGCAAGGGAAAGCAACGTTGTCCTTCTGGTAGGATACATGAAGCGATATGATCCGGGATATCGGTATGCGTTGGAAAAGATTAAAACATTAACGGACATAAACTATGCAAGGGTTCATGACTATGGCGGATCATTTGATTTTACAACCCGGATATATGACCTGTATGCCGGCATTGATATTCCAAAGGAAGTAATAGAAGAGGGAAACAGAAAAATACATGAAGCAAGGATTCAAGAAATCGGGGAGGAACGTGCTCATCTTGAAACGGCGTATGATTTGATTTGTGGGTTGTCATCTCACGATACAATACTAATGCGTCATGCATTTGGAGATCCGGAAGTACTTTTTGCCGATGTCCACAAAAAAGGTTTTGTCACTGCGGTATTTGACTATGGTAATTTCAGATGTACTTTTGAATCCGGTCTTGTAATGAATCGAAGGATATGGGATGAAAGCCTGTGGGTTTATTCCAACGAGTGCAATCTGTCCATACACTTTCCATGGCCGTACCTGAAAAATTCTCCGACTATAGTTAAAATAAACGAAAACGAGCCGGGAACAATGGTAAATGTAAACAAGGAAGTTGTGAGTTCATTTGATGAATCCTACAGATGCGAATGGAAGCATTTTTATGATTGTATTATAAATAAAAAGGTTCCGTATACAAATGGTGAGGATGCCAAAAAAGATCTGGAGCTGGCAAGTAAAATTATTAAGCGTGTGAAGAACTAGCGTTTTACACCCTTCATTTTTATAGTTAACTCAAAGGGTTACAAATACGCCGGGTGGTTTTGCAATTTGCAAACCCGTAAATTATATATTACAGTCCACCGGTTAATGTTTAGTGTATTAAATATTCTTTATGCAATAATGAAAGATTTTTTAGAGAAAGTGAGAATGGCCATGTTTGAAGTTTCACAGGGCGTATCTATTTTTATGATCCTGTTTGCCACTTTTATGTGGGGGTCATGGTTTCAATGTATCAAAAGGCTTGATAATTATCCTGTAAGCGGGTTTATGCTTTGGATGTATACGTTTTCTTTCGGAATTGTATGGATTTTTATATTACTGTTTGGGAGATTCTTTTTAAGCGAGGGAATTCTTGAATCAATTAGGAAAAATTTTAATCTGGCATTGGTTGTGGTAGTTTGCGGAATGCTGTTTGCTGTTGGAATGCAGATTAATATGTGGGTTGTGGGGAAAATAGGTATTATATTGAGCGTATCAATAACCTCCTCGTGCAATATTATTTTTGGAACCTTTCTTTCGTCAAAACTTGGAGGCTTAAAGGGGAACATCTCCGTACCCTTACTGATACTGGCTATCATATGTCTTATAGCCGCTTCAATTATATGTCAGACAGCAGGTTTACGCCGAAAAAAGGATCAGGGTGAGAAGGTAAAGGACGCAGCCATTAATATTAAATACATTTTTTTATTAGTATTTTCAAATATTTTCTTTTCATCGTCATACCCTATCGCCATGTCCGTTGGCGTAAAGACAGACATTAATCCGTCAGGATTTGAACCGCTTTTGTGTGTTGCTCTCCTGTCATCAGGATCTCTTATAGGAACATGGATATATTCATCTTACTTACTGACCAGGAACAGGCAATGGAAAGTAACATTCAGACCCAAAAATAAAAGCGGGATTGTTATGGCATTTATATCCGCAGTCTGCCACTATGGAGGAAATATCATTCACACATTGGCGATTCCACAGGTGAGTATGGCGATTGCCTGGCCTATGGGCCAGTCGGCAAATGTCTGGTCTTACTTATGGGGACTTGTTTACCGTGAATTTAAAGGATCGTCAAAAAAAACATATTGCCTTCTTGCAGCAGGAATACTGTTATTTGTAGTCGGTGTAATATTATTGTCAATAAACATTTATTGGTAGAAAAACGCGCGGTAGTGGATTAAGTCGCTTTTAAAATTAAAAATGATCTGATTGCGAAATCAGATGATTTATAAAGGGCTCTTGTAGTCAGGAGTACTAAAAGTATATTGAAGGAGGTAAAAAACATGAAAAAACTAATCGCATTGATGCTTGCAATGATAATGATTATCGTTGTATTAACATCATGTACAGGCGGAACATCTTCAAGCACTCAAACGAGTGGAACAAGCGGACAGGCAGGAAGTACTGAGCCGGGTAAGCCTGCCGGTGAAATTAACATTTTTGCTTGTTTGCCTCAGCAGGAAAAACAACCTGATGCCTGGAATGAAGTTGCCGCTAACTTCGAAAAAGAGACGGGTATTAAAGTTAATTACACCTGGAAAGGCCAATGGAATGAGATTCCGCAAAACCTGACCGCGGCGAGATTGGCAGGGGAGAAGTATGATCTTGTTCACACCGGAGTAGGGCTTGTTTTGTCTTCTCTGGCGCCAGCCGGAATGTGTATGGATTTAACCGAGCTTATTGAACCAATCAAGGATCGTTTTGGGCCGGGCGTCCTGGAAACAACCACATCTGGTGGGAAAGTATGGTCCATGCCCGTTCTGGATTCAGGGACAAGTTTGATTTATTACAACAAAACACTTTTTAATGAATTGGGTTTGAAAGAGCCGGAAACATATGATGAGTTGATGGCAATTGCACAAAAAATAAAGACAGAAAAAAATATCATGCCTATGATTCATCAAGGCAAGGAAGTCTGGATGTGGCCTATGTGGTTTTTTGAAGCTTATGGCCAGGTAATGGGAGGACAACCTGTTCCGTCAATTGTGGAATTTCTTTCAGGACAAAAGAAATTTACGGGTTCTGAAGAAGCGAAAGCCTTTTCTCTTATAAAGAAATATGTAGATGACGGAATTCTCGCAAGGGAGTCACTGGACACGGACACCGATGGAATGCTGGCTGTATTTATGCAGCAGAAGGCGGCTATGTTTTATGGCGGAAGCTGGTATTTTAACCCTGTCAAAGAAGGGGTAAAGGATTTTGAATGGGATGTTATGCAATTTCCGAAACTTTTTGAGGGCGCCAGCCTTGCACATGGCGGAGGACCGAACGGTGCCATTATAATACCTACATTCAGCGATCAGAATAATCTAGAAAATACAATGAAGTATGTTGAGTATTTTACAAGGCCTGAAGTAAACCAAATCGTCATGAATGTAATGGATCCGCTTGTTTCATGCATTAAAGGCGTTAAAGTTATGGATGACCCAAGAGCTCAGAAACTAAACAGCGAGTTCCTGCCCAACACGGTTGCTTTTCTGGACTGGATTTGGCCGGTAGAAATCAATGATGCGTTCACACAGGCTATTCCGGCAGTCATGAGCGGTAATATGACGCCTGAACAGGCTACTGATGTTATACAGAAAGCTTTTGAAACTTTAGTAAAGGAAAAAGACTATTCATACAACTGGTATGATAAGTTTACCGCGAATGACTGGGCAAAGGTTACTCCAAACAGTATACCCAAATATACTGTTAAGTAAAAAGTCTGACTATTGCTTTTGCAGACCGGCTTTAAAACCGGTCTGCAAAACACCAGGATAGGAGAAGATTCTTATGAAAATAAAAATGTCGGATAAAGCTTTTCCCTACTTAATGTGCCTTCCTGCAATTATTCTATTTACAGTCGTAATCCTTGCTTCTTTCATTCAGGGTATTTGGACAAGCTTCTTTTCCTGGGATGGTATGGGAGATATGAAATGGTTAGGTGTTAAAAATTATTATTTCGCGATTACCGATAGTATTTTTTGGAATTCGATTAAGAATACTGTGTTTTATGCCTTTTTTGTTACTGTAATGAAAAACATTATTGGTCTTGGGCTTGCTTTATTATTGGCAAAAGATATTGCCGGAAGATCATTATTCCGTGTGGCTACGTATATGCCGGTAACATTTTCATATGTTGTAGTCGGTTTATTATGGTCATGGATATATAATCCTACTTTTGGCCTGCTGAATGCTTTTTTGAACGGAATTGGCGCGAATTGGGCAATCCGGGGCTGGCTTAGTGATCCGGGCATAGCCTTATATTCTGTTATGATGGTTGATGTTTGGAAATGGATTGGCTTTCATATAGTTTTATATCTTGCGGCTATTCAAGGTATTCCCAAGGATTTGTATGAAGCGGCTGAGATTGATGGAGCAAACAAGAGAAGATGTTTTTGGCATATAACGCTTCCCCAGCTGAATAGCGCGTTAGTAATAAATGTACTGCTTTCTCTGACAGGAGCATTTACTTCAAATTATGATGTTGTAAAAGTAATGACTAATGGTGGTCCCTTCCGTTCAACCGAGGTGGCATTGACATATATAACTTCGACGGCTTTTAAATTTTCCGCATTCGGAAAAGCAAACGCAATGACGGTTATACTCTTCTTCTTTGTATTTATTTTTGGGTTTTTACAGGTGAGAATGATGACAAAAGACGAGAATTATGGGTAAAGCGGAGAGGAGGGAGAGTATGAATATAAAATCATCGAAAAATATATCAAAAATCATAATATATATCATCCTTCTGGTTGTACTGATAATAACAGTGTATCCCGTAATATGGATGATTTTGGGTTCGCTGAAGTCTACAAGTGAGTTTTATATAAACATATGGGGGATTCCGAGTGAACCACAATGGGAAAATTACGCAAACGCTTGGAATATGGCTGGAATCGGTCAAAAGTATATTAACAGCGTTTTTGTACTTCTGCTGTTTCTGGTGATTACCATCCCTGTTAACAATTGCGCTGCTTATGTATTGGCACGACTGGATTTCAAAGGCAAAAAAGCGATATATACGTATTTGTTAACCGGCCTGATGATTCCCGGTGCTGTGCTTGCTATTCCTATATTTACCGTGGTATTGAGGCTTGGCCTGGTTAATAGTCTGTGGGGGCTGGTTCTTGTTTATGCCGCTCAGGCAATTAGTTTCGGAACGTTTATTTTAAGGGCTTTTTATATATCCTTGCCAAAGAGCCTTGAGGAAGCGGCTAAAATTGATGGATGCGGACAATTCGGAAGCTTTGTAAGGGTTATTATGCCATTGACGATTCCGGGGATAACAACACAGATTATTTTTAACGGATTAACGGTGTGGAATGAATATTTTATCGCAAGTCTTGTCATAAGAACACCCGAAAAACAGACATTGCCTATCGGCCTTTCAATGTTTATCAATCAATATGGTGTGAATTACCCGGATATGTTTGCAGCTCTGGTTTGTGTTACGCTTCCCATGATTATTATTTATTTACTCGGTCAAAAGACATTTATAAAAGGATTATCCGCTGGTGCGGTAAAAGGGTAAGGAGGAGATTTTTATGCAATTAGCTTATACAGTTTGGACCTGGATTAGTGATGAGTTCAATAATTGGTCACCCCGCAGCAACAATTTCAAGGGGGATTTTGAGCAGAGCCTGCGGGACTTGAAGGATTTGAAGTATGAAGCGGTTGAATGCTTTGGTTTTTTAACCGACCACTATGGCAATGAGGTTGATGAATTTAAGTCACTGATGATGAAATATGAACTGGAATTTGTTAATCTATACCATTATTTCAGTAATAATTTAAGTGAAGATATCAAATCCGCGGGGGAATACTGCAAATTCCTGAGCGCTGTGGGTGCAAAGACAATGAACACCCAATGCGTAATGTGGATGGATAAACCTTACGACAGGCCCTTCAGCAAAATTGAGGTTGACAGATACATTGAATCCTGCCATAAGATTGGTGCATTATGTAATCAGTATGATATAACATTATGTATGCATCCCCATGCAAATACTTCAATATTTAATGAAGAATCCATTAAGTATTTTGTAGAAAATTCAGATCCGGGGCTTGTCAGCCTTTGTCTGGATACTGCTCACACGGAACTTGCAGGAATGCATGCGCCTGATATATTTGATAAATATGGCAGCCGTATCGCATATGTACATTTGAAGGATCTTGATCCGGATAAATCATTGAATCCTGAATGGCCCATGAAAAGATTCCGCGCTCTTGGACAGGGTACTATCGATTTTAAAGGGGTTATGAATGCCCTGAAGAAACATAATTATAATGGCGTGGTTTGTGTAGAATTGGATTATCAAAGGGTAAACAATTATGAATCCGCCATGGTATCAAGAAAATATATTGATGCGGTTTTAGGATTATAACGAAGCACATAAATAAGGAGAAAAAAACAATGAAAGTTGCTCATACGGTATGGACATGGATGCATGAAGAGTTTGGAAGAGAAAACCCGACTGACAGGGCGGAAGCAAATTTTGAGCAGGCATTGAAGGAAATATCCTTTCTTGAGTATAATTTTGTAGAAAACTTTAATTTTATTGTCAATATTTATAAAGATAAGCCTGAGAAATTCGATAATTTGCTGAAAAAGTATGATATTGAACTGGTTAATGTTTACCATTTCCTAACGGGTGAATATGAAAAGGATAAGGTATTTGCCGGGAAGTGCTGTGAATTTCTATCTGAACACGGTGGAAAATATATGAATGTTCAGGCGCCAAAACCGGAATCCCGTGATAATGTAACCGACTATGATTTACAGACACTATCAGATGTACTTGACGACATGGGGAGAATGGCTGCAAATTATGAAGTTACTTTATGCTTGCATCCGCATTGGGATTCATTATGTGAAAAAAGTTACCAGTTGGACTACATCGACAGGCATACCAGACCCGATTTGGTGAAATATTGTTTTGATACGGCACATACCATTTTCGGAGGTATGGATCCGGTTGAGGTTATTAAAAAATATGGAGCAAGAGCAGGATACATGCATTTTAAGGATACTCTTGCCGATCGGACCGCGTCTGTTGATTATCCTACAAGATTTGCACGCCCCCTCGGTGAAGGCATAGTTGATTTCCCCGGAGTTTTTAATGCTTTAAAATCACATGGCTATGATGGAATCATATGTGTTGAGCTAGATTATCAACAGATATGTAATTTTGATTCCGCACAGAAATCAAGACAGTATCTTAAGTCGGTATTGAATTTGTAATGGAGAAAAAATCCAAATAAAATCAGGAAAGAGGAGATTAGCGTGAAAATAGGGTATACTGTATGGTCATGGACAAAGGATGAATTCAGTGGTCCGACGGATCACGGGAAAAGAGATTTTGAGCAAGCCCTTAAGGAGGTTTCCTATCTGGGATATAATTATGTAGAAGACTTTAATTTTATTGTTCCGTTGTTTGAGAACAATCCTGAGGAACTGAAGCAGCTGCTGAATAGATATAACTTGGAGTTAGTAAACTTATATCATACCTATTATGAAGACGAAGTCAATAAATATCTGGACCTCGGGGAGAGGACATGCAAAATCCTTCAATACTGCGGCGCCAAGGTATTGAATGTGCAGGGAAACATATGGAAGGATCAACCGTTTGTCAGATCGTTGGATATAGAAGCTGTTAAGATGTATGCGGATGTATTCACAAAAATGGGTGAGATTTCCCAAAAATATGATATTACCACATGCCTTCATCCACATGCCCATACACGTATGTTCCATGAAGATGAAATAGACTGCTTTCTATCCATTACCGACAGGAATCTGATTGGATTAACAATGGATACCGCCCATACTACGCTTGCAGGAATGGATGCGGTAAAAGCATTTGATAAATACGGCGATCGTATACAATATGTTCACCTTAAGGATTTGGATCCGGATCCTGAAGCACATGCCGATTGGCCTATGAATCGTTTCCTCGCATTGGGGCAGGGCGTTATTGATTTTAAAGGCGTAATCAAGGTTCTGAAGAAACATAACTATAAGGGCGTCTTGTGCGTAGAACTGGATTGCCCTCTGGTCTGCAACTTCGAATCCGCCCAATACTCGAGAAGATATATAAAGGACGTTCTCGCGTTATAACGGCACCATTGCTTTTTCCGGCAAGTACTACTTGCCGGAAATGATATCAAAGATTAAGGAGGCTGGAAATATGAAACTGGGAGTATTAACAGCTCTTTTTGCGGATAAGCCGCTCAATGGAATTATACCCTATCTGTCCGGGCTGGGTGTGCAGATGGTCGAAATAGGAACAGGCGGCTTTGTCGGTAATCCGCATTGCGATGTAGAAAAAATGCTTATTGATCCTATAGCCAGGGAGCAGTATAGTGATCTTCTTTCAGAATATGATATGGGAATCAGTGCCTTTTCCTGTCATGGCAATCCTGTGCATCCTCAAAAAGAATTGGCTGAACAATATCATAAACAATTTGAGAATTCGGTGATTCTTGCTGAAAAAATGAACGTTGATATAGTGGTGACCTTTTCGGGCTGCCCAGGAACGGATTCCGGCGGACAATACCCCAGTTGGGTAACATGTCCCTGGCCTGATGATTTTGGAAAGGTGCTTGAATACCAGTGGGAAGAGGTGTTGATTCCGTATTGGCAAAAAGCCGGTAAGTTTGCGGCGGATCATGGTATCAAAATAGCTTTGGAATTGCATCCGGGTTTCTGTGTATATAACACAGAAACATTATTGCGGTTGCGGGAAGCTGTTGGGGATGTTATTGGAGCCAATCTGGATATGAGCCATCTGTTCTGGCAGGGAATGGAGCCAATTCATGTAATACGCAAACTGGGCAAAGCTATACACTACTTCCATGCAAAAGACACAAAAATTGATATAATTAATACACAGACAAACGGGGTACTGGATACCAAACACTATAGCGATGAAATAAACCGTTCATGGATATTCCGTACAGTCGGCTATGGTCATGGAATCAGCGTATGGAAAGACATTATTACCAATCTGAGGATGGCAGGTTATGATAAAACAATCTCCATTGAACATGAAGACAGCATAATGTCATCTTCTGAAGGACTCGAAAAAGCAGTAGCGTTCCTGAAAGAAGTTGTCATGTTTGAGGACAAAGGTGAATTATACTGGGCTTGATCCCTCATGGAGGTGAAAGAAAGTGAAAAAGACATTAAATATTGGCATGGTTGGTTATAAATTCATGGGAAGAGCACATAGCTCAGGATGGAGCAGGTTATCAGTTTTTTTTGATACAAATTGCCATATATGTATGAAAGCAATATGCGGCAGAAATACCGAATGGGTACGCGAAAGTGCGTATAAACTGGGTTGGGAAAGCTATGAAACAAATTATGAAGAGCTTGTAAAGCGGGATGATATTGATATTATTGATATAACTACTCCAAGCAACTTTCATAAAGATATAGCAATTGAAGCGGCAAATGCCGGAAAACACATTTTCTGTGAGAAACCTCTTGCTCTTGGTTTGGACGATGCCCGTGAAATGGTAACCGCAGTTAAGAAAACCGGGGTAAAAAATCAAATTGGATTTAATTACAGAACCATTCCGGCTATCAGGCTCGCAAAAAAATTAATAAAAGACGGACGTCTGGGGAGGATATTTCATTTCAGAGGCTCATATTTGCAGGATTTTATTATTGACCCCGATTTCCCGCTTATATGGCGACTGGACAAAAATGTCGCAGGAAGCGGCGCGCTGGGTGATTTGGGTGCTCATGTTATTGATCTGGCAAGATATCTTGTTGGAGAAATAGATACCGTTGCTGCAATGAGCAAAACATTTATTAAAGAAAGACCGGTTGTACAAAAAATGCAGGGATTATCTGCCGTAGCCCAGGAGAATGCCGACAGAGCGAAGGTCACGGTTGATGATGCCACTATGTTTATGTGTGAGTTTGATAACGGAGCCTTGGGGATTATTGAATCTACAAGGTTTGCGCAAGGACATAAGAATACCCTGTCAATAGAAATAAACGGAGAAAAGGGAAGTATACGGTTTAGCTTGGAACGTCTGAATGAACTTGAGTTCCTTGATGCGACACTACCGGTTCAATTACAGGGTTTCTCGAATATATTGGCTACCAACGGCGAGCATGAATTTATTCATGCCTGGTGGCCGGATGGACACATTATTGGATGGGATCACACTTTTGTTCACCAATTTTATGAATTTACCCAGGCAGTAATCAATGATACCACAACATCGCCCGATTTTTATGAAGGAATGAAATGCTCACAGGTATTATATGCTGTAGAGAAATCAGCTTTGGAAAAATCCTGGGTTTGCGTTTCATCATTGTAAAGAACGTCATCAGGAGCGAATGAAGTTCAGTATTTCTGTAAAGTTAGCCAAATATCTGGTACATAAACTTTTTGTTCCGCTGCTTTCAATGTTCCCTCCGGCAATTCCCACCGTAGGATATCCGGCAAGGCGTATTGAACAAACCCCGGCTCCGCTGTCCTCAATCCCTATGACCGAATTTCTGTCTTTGAATGGAATACCAAGACCCACACAAGCCGTTTCCGCGTATAGCCACGGGTGAGGTTTGGGAGCCAGTTCACCCAGAGTTCCCACCTCTCCTTTACGGATAGGATATCCGGCAGTAATTATCGCGTCATAAAATTCTTTTGGGTTTCCCATTTTAAGGGTTCTGAACGCAGATAGAATTTCAGGCCAGGCTTTTTCATACAGTCCCGATGTAACCAGGCCAATCTTTATCCCCATACCCTTCAGTTCAAGTAAAAATTCCTTAATACCCGGGGTAGGCGTAAATGCATTTTCTTTTCCACGCCCCTCCATAATCTCCTTCATCTCACGGTGTGTATGTTCAAAGTAAAAATTTCTAGCATCTTCTAGCAAACATGAGGGACAATACTTGTGGATACAGTATTGTAAATGCTCTGAAACACTGTGCCCTGAAACATACGGCAAATCGGATTCTTCCAGTTGAAATGCCGGATTTTTCAATAAACTTGCAGTTGTTCTTTCAATGATCCAGATCCAGAATTCTTCACTTCTTACACTGGTCCCGTCCAGATCCATAAGAACAGCCTTAACAGGTCTTTGCACCTCTACCGGAAGAACAGGGTAGTATGCGGGATAACCCATTGAGGATTTTACGTAAGCTATTGTCCTGTTCTTAAATGCGATAAATTCAACCTTTTTATCCCCTGTTGAGGTAATTGAGACAACCCCGTCCTCTCCGGCGGAGAAGCTTCCGTCACTGCATTGCTCAATGCCTGTAAGCCCGGAAGATTCATCAAATTCTCCAAGAACGGGTATATATAAAAGATTTTTTTTCATGGTTTTACCCATATCATTCATTCAATCAGCCCCTTTGCTTTGTAATACATAAAATAACATACCGGAAAATAGCTGTCAAATTATAAATAAGTTAAGTTTAATTTCAGTATTCAGATATTTCCTAAAAAAACCAACAGGGTAATGTCTTGACGCGGCTGGTTTTGTTGTGTTACCATAAAAATGTTATGCATATATGATATTTTGCCCCGTACATTTTAGCTATAGTTTAGGAATTGGAGAATTACAATGGGTTTGCTAAAAAACAGAAGGTTAATGCAAAACAATATAATTGATAAGTTATGGGATATCGGCCTGTGTATACATCGGGTTAACCCCCTGTTATATAAATGCGGAAAACAATCATGCCATTATAATGCTTACTAATATCGACGTTTTTAGAATTTCTTACAGGAGAGTGGTTAATTCCGTTATCAGGTCTTGACTGCTCTCTTTATTTTACTTGGGAAAGGTTGGTGAGAAATATGAGGTTTTTTAACTCTACGCAAAAAAATATGGGATTTAAAGATGTTATTTTAAATATTGAACGTTTTATAAAAGCAAATCCTGACAGCATCTACAGGTTGGCAGTGGGTACCGATTCACAGGTAAGAGGAAGGTATACCTGTTTTGCTACAGGGATTCATATACACAGGATAGGTCAGGGAGCCTGGTGCTGTGTAAGTAAGAAGATAGAAAACAAGAGGTATAACAACTTGAAAGAAAAAATATCCAAGGAAACACTCATAACATATGAAATTGTTTCCATGTTGAACGAGTGTCTGATCGATACCCTTTGTGATTTTGCCGTAAATTATAGAAACTTTGACTGCAGGCTGGAGGCTCATATTGATGTAGGAACAAAAGGAGAGACAAGAAAGCTTATCAGGGAAATGGTAGGATATTTCGAGGGTATAGGTATCGACGCGAAAATAAAGCCCGATTCTTTTGTGGCAAGCTGTTATGCTAACAGGTACAGTAAAAGTATAAAAGTTAAGCTTGTAAATACTGAATAAACAGGACTTAAAATGAAAAAATAAATACATGATAACAATTGGATTACCAAAAGGCTTATTTTACTTTGACCATCATATATTATGGGAGCATTTTTTTATAGATCTGGGCTGCAGTGTGGTAACCTCACGGGATACAAACAGAGATATCATGGATTATGGCGTTAAGTTTTGCAGTAATGAGACCTGTCTTCCTGTAAAGGTATTTCATGGTCATGTTTATTACCTGAAAAATATTGTTGATTATATATTCATTCCGCGATATACAAGCGTTTATAAAAATGAATATACCTGTCCGAAGTTTTGCGGTTTACCTGATATGGTTATATTTAACCTTAAAAGGCAGGTAAAGGTATTGGAGATAAAAATTCATCCGGATAAGTTTCCATCCTGGACATTTGACAGTCTGGAAGCCGTATCAAAGCTTCTCGGGATTAAATATACCTGTGTTTTAAATACATTTAAAAAGGCGGTTTCCGAATATCACCGACATATATGGGACAGATTCCGGGAAAATTCATACATTATAAATTCAGAAAATTCAAAGGCAGTGATCCCTGTATTGGGACACCCATATATGATATATGACAGCTACCTGAGCATGAATCTTATAGATAAGCTTGAAAAAAGGAATTTCTCGGTTTATACTCCAAGAGACATCTGCCGCGAAATAAAAAGAGAAAATGCATACCCATTCCAGGGTAAGGTTTTCTGGTATATGGGGTTTGAACTGCTTGGCAGTGCGTTTACCTTCACTCAGGATAAAAACGTAAAGGGGCTGGTTTACCTTACGCCGTTTTCCTGTGGGGTTGACGCGTTTATTGTCGAGTTCATGGAAAGACATCTGTATTCGCGATATCGCATTCCCCTATTGAAGCTTATGGTTGATGAGCATACGGGAGAGGCGGGTTTTGACACGAGGTTGGAAGCATTTTTGGATACGGTGGGTTAATCATATGAAAGTTACATTTCCACACATGGGGAACATGTACATACCCGTCAAGGTATTATTGGATACTGCCGGAATAGAATATGTCATGCCCCCCCTTAATTCAAAAAAACTGTGTGAATGTGCAATAAAACATTCTCCGGAATTTGCCTGTCTGCCCTTTAAAACAATACTTGGCGATTTCATATATGGATTGGAGAACGGAGCCGACTTCATACTTTTCGGAGGGGGACGGGGACAATGCAGGTTGGGGTATTATGGGGATCTGCAGGCTGAAATTCTAAAATCCATGAATTACAGGGTTGAATTTGTATGTCTTGATTTAACAAATCTTTCTGTTATGGAAGTTTTACACCGTATCAAACCCCTTGTAGAGGGAAAAAGTATACTGAAAATACTAAAGGGTATTATAGATGCGGTAAGAACCGTATATATGGCCGATCAACTGAATAAGTTCGCACGGTTTACACGATGCAGGGAAATTCATAAAGGTCAAACCGACAGGGTTTTATCTCAATTCCACACACGGGTTCAGAAGACCGAAGGGTATAAAAATATAAAAGCTCTCATTTTCGGAGCAAGAAAAGCCATAAAACAGATAAAGCTGGACAAAGGGTATAACCCCATAAAAATATCCCTGGTTGGAGAAATGTATGCATGTGCTCATCCCGGTATAAATTTTGAGGTGGAAAAGAAGCTGGGCAATATGGGGGTTGAAGTTTATAACAACCTGAGTGTCAGCCACTGGATAACCGAATATTTCATTAAAAAATTGATTCCTGTAAGACTTAAAAACAAATCCCTGGAGGCAGGCAGGGAATTTATCGGAACCGATGATATCGGCGGTCATGGGATACACACTGTAGGGAATTGTATTCTCAGCGCGAAAAATAAACTTGACGGGGTTATACACATATATCCTTTTACCTGCATGCCCGAAATAGTAGCCCAATGTGCGTTCAATGAAATACAAAGCAAATACGGTATACCGATTATGACGCTGATCATTGATGAGATGACAGGTGAAGCAAGCTATATAACGCGTCTTGAGGCATTTGTTGATTTACTTGAAATGAAAAGAATGCATTCAGTTAATGCCAGGCTGTTGACAAACTCAGACTAACATAATAGTATTAATATATTATATGTGGTCAGGTGATGATATGGAACCGGTGAAGCTGTTTGACAGCGAACTGAAAATAATGGAAATACTCTGGGAGAATGAACCGATATCAGCGAAAGAACTTAGCCTGTTAGCTGCGGATAGAATTGGGTGGAATAAAAACACAACCTATACTGTTATTACAAAGTTGGTTGAAAAAAGTTATATCATGCGTCAGGAGCCGAATTTTATATGTTCTTCACGAATAAAAAAAGAGGATCTACAGATTTCCGAAACAAGAAATCTGATTGACAGGCTTTATAACGGTTCAAAAAGGGCGTTTTTTGCTTCATTTTTAAATGAAGGCAGTCTGACAACCGAAGAGTTGGATGAAATAAGGAATATGATTAAAAAAAGGTGATCCGGTTATGACCGATGTATTTTACTGGATTCTCAATATAAGTATATTAGGCGGTATTATAGGTTGTATACTAATGCTTCTGAGGAGCATAAAAACAATACCCAAATTTGCTGTGTACTCACTGTGGAGTGTTGTGCTTATCAGGTTAATTATGCCCTTTGGTGTTGCCAGCAAATACAGCTTATTAAGTTTGATTTCCAGAATTACATCAAAAACGGTGGTTGTTGATAGTATAGTTAATCCCAACTTGACAATGAGCAATTTTGTAATGGCGGCGGATAGTTATTTCCCAGCAGTCTATAAGACAGACACGCTTGAAAAAATCTTCGGTGTCGCATCGGTTATATGGCTGGTAATTGCAGTTTTTTTAGTGTTAATAATTATGGTATTGTATTTTTTAAGCATGAACGGGATAAAAAATTCTGTTCATATAAGGGATAATATATACTACAGCAATAAGGTAAGAAATGCGTCGGTGTATGGTATACTGCACCCCAAAATTTTAATACCCGATAATATTGCCGAGGATAGGTTAAGATATATTTTATTGCATGAACAGGTGCATATAAAAAGGCTTGATAATCTATGGAGGATTGTTGCCCTTGTTGCGGCCTCGGTGCATTGGTTTAATCCTTTAATCCATGTTTTTATCCATTCGTTTTTTTCAGATATGGAACTTTCATGTGACGTTAAGGCAGTAAAAGATTTGTCTTTGGAGGAGAGAAAAGAGTATGCAAGAACTTTGCTTGAGCACTCAATTGTGCATAAGTCTTTTGTCATACCGGCCTTTGGAGGTTCCATAATAAAAGCTCGTGTTGAAAATATTCTATCATACAAAGTGCTTTCAGCAATCTCATCCATATTCTTCTCCATATTCATTATAATAATAATCATTACCTTATTGACAAACTCAGTTGTTTAATTTTAGTCAGCATGCAAAACGGAAAAGCAAAAAATAGAAATTCACAGAATCCATTGTATTACAAATATTAAAAGAATATAATATGTATTATTAAAGTATAACTAAATGCGAGCGATTTATTCGGCAGCATCCTGAATACGATTATTATAACAATAAGTATACTTATAACTGGAATTCCCGGCGGAGACTTATATATAGAGAAACATGAAGTGAAAGGCGCTAGAGGAGAAATGTTTAATAAAAGAATACTGGTAATCGAAGATACCGAACTTATGCAGCGAATGATTCGGGATATTTTGGAGAACGAAGGTTATGAGGTCTTTTCCGCGTATTCCGGAGAAGAGGGCCTTGATAAGCTTGCCAGGATAAAACCCGATTTAATTATTCTGGATATTGTTATGTCAGGAATCAGCGGGTTTGATGTTTGCCGTATACTCAGGTCGGATGAAAGCAACAACCTGACTCCTATTATCATTCTTACTGCCCAGGATAATGAAAATGACAAACTAATCGGGTTGGAAATCGGGGCCGATGATTATATAGTCAAACCTTTCAATAATCGTGAGTTGATAAGCCGTGTCCGTAATACCCTTGTGAGGATTGAAAGAAACCGGTACGCCAGCCCTCTTACCGGTCTGAACGGGAATATAGAAATACAGACCGAGATAAATCACCGGCTTGCGAATAATATGAATATTGCTATCATATATGGTGATCTGGATAATTTTAAAGCATATAATGATGTCTATGGTTTTGCAAAAGGGGATTCGGTCATCCGGCTTACTGCCGATATTTTTCGTGACGCAGTACAGCAGGCCGGAAATGTGAATGATTTTATCGGACACATAGGCGGGGATGACTTCATTATTATAACCAGCTGGGATAAATATGAGGTGGTTTGTCAATATATTATGGATGAATTTGACAAGAAAATTGTTTATTTATATAATGAAACCGATAGGAAAAACAAGTTTATTACAACTAAAAACAGGTTGAGGCAAATAAAGAAATTTCCGTTAGTCTCCATCTCACTTGCGGTTATTACCAACGATTCAAAAAAGTATGAAAGCCATCTGCAAATTGCAGAGGTTGCTGCAGAAGTAAAAAAATATGTAAAAAGTATAAAGGGAAGCAATTACTATAGGGATAGGAGAATGGAATAAATGGATAACAGGATTGGATCTCAGATAAAACGAGGGCTTAGGGTATCAGGAGATTATTTAGTTGTACTGGTAATATTCGGTATTTTTTTATCGATTGTTTTCAGCCTGTTCAAAGAAAATGTAGAGTTGGGTATCAATATATTTTCGGTCGTAATCTTTCTTATTATGTTCTCAATGATATATTCCAATATGAGAGATATGGCATTCAAGGAAAAACGTCCTCAGTACGGTATCAACCCTCCGTCATATAAAGGGTTTTTGTATGGGCTTATTGGTATTGTGCCAATTTTCATCATTCAACTGCTTTATTATGTAATAAGTGTACCTGAAGAGGCTATAACACTTAAACGGCGGGTTATTCAAGCATTAACAGGTCCCTTGTACTGGCTGGCAAAAATAATCTCGCAGGAAATATGGGCGTATCATCTTGTGCTCCTTATTGTGCCGGTTATAGCTGGATTAGGTTATATAGCAGGTTATCATGGATTCTATATTATGAAAAAACTTAAAATATTTAATAAGCAGAAAAAAAATCAAAAAATTCCTCTCCATAAATAATTTTTAAATATTATTCATGATGAAGTATATGGTCAACCCCTCCATGAATATGTTAGTACAAAGAAAACAAAGGACGGGGTGTACAATGATTTTACTTGTAAAAAAAAGCAACCTTACTCTTATAATACTAATTCTTTTGCTGTCTATAGCTGTGTATAGTTTAAACCTTGGCGGAGAGGCAGTCGCAACCCCGGCATCCTCAATAACCAGTCTGGGTACCGTTGTTATTGACGCGGGACATGGGGGTGAAGATCCCGGGGCGGTCAGTACTTACTCCGATGCCACGGAGAAGGATATTAATCTAAGAATTGCAAAACTACTAGGCCAGTTGTTAGAGGCAGCCGGATATCAGGTTATATTAACAAGGGAGGAAGATAAACTGGTTTATAAGGAAGGCACGACTGAGATTTACGACAAAAGAAAGCAGGACTTAACACGAAGGAAGGATATAATGGATAACAGCAATGCGGATATTGTGGTAAGCATTCATTTAAATGAATTCAGTCAAAGTAAATATTATGGTGCACAGGTTTTTTATCCGCCTAATTCCGAGTCAAGCCAGAATCTTGCTATTTCAATTCAGAAAGCTTTTCGTGAAGGAGTGGATCCCTCCAATACCCGGGAGGCCCTTTTGAAAAGTACACCTATTATAATTCTCCGTAACCTGAAAACACCAACAGTTGTGGTGGAGTGTGGATTTTTATCCAACCAGCAGGAAGAGAATAAACTAAGGAGTGAAGAATATCAACGGAAAATTTCGAAGGCGATAAAGACAGGGATAGATAACTACTTTTCAAATCAGAAAAACAGTAATAAGGAAAATATTGTTCAATAGACAGAGTATCGTTGGTTTGGGGTGTTTTTCAACAGAAATTCACCCCAAACTCTTTAAGTTAATGAGTCAGAGAAATAAAAATAGAGCAGGATACAGTATTTATTGTAAAGAAAAAATTGAAATTGCACGATAAATCTAATTGAAAGAGAAAATAGAACTACAAAAGATGAAACAGGAGTGTTGATTAATGTATACTTACGTTTCAATTGCTGTAGTGGTGCTGACTACATCCGTGCTTCACATAGTTTTCAGGAAGAAAAACCTGAATGATTTCAGGTATTACTTTGGATTGGGTATTAGCGCGGTTATAGCCATTATAGCAAGTTTATTTTTCCCCAATATGGTATCGGTCACTTCGGTAAATTTCGGATTGCAATTGGCAATAGCTTTCTTTACTGTGTTTCTGATTTATATTGCTCTTCTTTTCCTAATTCTAATTCTGGTGTCATCAATTTTCTCTCAGAAAGTGATAGACAAACTAAAGAAAAAATGGATTGGGAAGAAAACAGAACTGAAAATGGCAAAAGAGCAAAAAATAAAGAAGAAGGAAGAAATAAAAACAAAGGTTGAAGAGGAACATGCTTACATGCAAGAGAATATTGAAGTTCAGTCTGAGCCGGTTCTGAAAAATATCTTCATAAATAAATTCAGTCCTGCGGAAAAAGAAAATGCCGGTGAAGTGGACATGAAAACTCGGGAGGATAACAACTCTGAAGTTCCCAAATCTGGAAATATTTTTGGTGAAGCTGCATCAACTCTGGAAGTTTCGGCAGAAACTGCACAAAACTTTGAAAAAAATGTTGACACACCGGATATTATTGATAAAATGGGAATAGATATGATTTCAAGCACTATGGATTCGGATTTGCATTTTAGTGATATGAGTGTGGAATCGATGCTTGAAAAAGCTTTTCTTCTAATGCAGGAAGGCAGGGAATTTGAGGCAGTATCCGTATTCATGGATGCTCTGGATAAAAAACCGGATAATGAAGTTGTATTTTGGATTGTTGTGGATATCTGTGTGATATATAAAAACGCCGGACAAACTGAATTAGCCCAGGATATACTAAAGACATATATAGATGAATATGAAAGCATAATGAGTAATGACGTAAAGGAACTGATTCTGCAAAATCTGTAAATGGAAGGCACTATCATTTACAGGAGGTTTAATGTTCATAAGGGGGTAAAACTGGGTATGAAAAAGTCACAACAAATCATAGGATTGCCGATTATCAGTATTTCTGATGGCAATGAAGTGGGGAAGGTAAAAAATATAGTCTTGAATGCAGATAAAGGTACCATTGATTATTTTGTTGTAGATAGTGGTATTCAGGTACTTAGCACAAGGGTTATTCCAACTGTCAATGTTCTGGGAATCGGTGAATACGCTATGACTGTTTTGAATCCGGAAGCAATTAACGATATTAGTAAAATTCCCGCTGCTATTGACCTTTTGCAAAAGAACATCACTGTTAAAGGTACAAAAGTTCTTACCAAAAAAGGGAGCCTTATAGGAGAAACAGGAGATATATTCGTAGACGTTGAAAGCGGATGCGGTATTGTTGGAATAGAGTATATAGCGGATATAACGCAGAAGAGAATAAGGATAATTCCAAGATCAAGTGTTATTACATTTGGTAAAAACCTTTTAGTCGTAGAAGATAACGTACAGGAAAAGCTTATTGATGATCCTTCGGATTTGTCGGATACGTTTTCTCCTGAAAATGAAAAAAAAAATACATATGGTGATACAGTAAATGATAGTGAATTTACTATAGTAGAACCAATTCATAATACATCGGAAAACAATACCTCCGGTTTTGAACAAACAGTTGAGGTGGCAGCCGCAAATAACATTGTTGAGCAAGAAGAGCAAGAAGAGAAAGAAACGGAACTAAAAGAAAACGTTGTTCAGGAGAGGAGCTCAGCTGCGGAGTTGTTTGAAGAACGGCAAAGACAATATCTCAGAGGCCGGAAATCCACCAAAATTATTTCCGATTCCCAGGGTATTATTATCAGAGAAGGTGAGACAATTACCGATCAGGTAATTGATAGAGCAAAAAATAGCGGCAAGTTGGTTGAACTGGTTATGAATAACGAAGCATAGTCAATGAAAAAGTTGAATATTTTTGCAGTATTGCTAATACATCATAAATCAAAATTTAAACTTCTGAATAAATACATTATATAACGGAAAATCCGTTTATTACGAAAAAGCCGGGCCGGGAAAACTATCCTGGCCCTGTTACTTTTCAACAATGTGGAGATGATTTTGTGGATAGGAATAAAAGCTTTCGGTTTTGGTTTGTTGTTTTTGTGTTACAGATATTCATCGCATGTGCTGTTCCGACCATAGTGCTGCTATTGGTTCCTGGCGGTGAAACACCTGTCAGCCTTGAAATTGACGGGCGTTCTCTACATAATCTTTACCCCGATGAAGCAAAGGATCTTCTCAATTCTTTCTACCTTACCCTGATTGAAGAAGGAGAGGTTATATTTGAGCAAAATGGATCCTGGCAGAAAATTCCATACAAATCCTTTGAATTGCAGATAGACGTCGAAGGGATTTATGATGCTGCCGTAAAGAGGAGATATGACAATCGCTTTTTTCAACTGATAGATAAAAGGAATAATAGAACAGAAAGATTAAATCCCGAGGTTTATTTTAATAAG
>CAZSVI010000020.1:14144-37585 GCA_964610205.1 uncultured Oscillospiraceae bacterium | reverse complement strand
TATGGTTATTGCCATAGGGCTTTTAACTTTTTCGAAAGGACCGTTCCCCTGCTTCAGGAGGGGAGGAAGCGAAAGGACCGTCCCCTTTTCAGACTATATGGGTTATAATAACGTATAAAATTATGAATTCATAAAACCAAAGGATAAAAGAAAATAATTTGTTAAAAAATTGTCTAAATCACAGGTTGAGTTGTTGCAATACTATGGGAAACAGTGTAAAATAAACAAGAATAGAAATAGGTGGCAGATTGACATGATACATATGGAAAACCTCTGGAAAGTATATAAAACCGGAATCATCTCCGTTGAAGCATTAAAGGGGATTCATTTTCATGTTGATGAAGGTGAGTTTGTTTCGGTTATGGGTCCATCTGGTTCCGGGAAGTCTACACTAATGAATATTATCGGTTGCCTTGATCGTATGACAAAGGGTACATATATCCTGAATAATATAAACATTTCAAAGCTGTCGGAATATGAGCTGTCAAGAATTCGAAATAAAAGTGTGGGTTTTGTTTTTCAAACCTTTAACCTGCTTCCGAGAATGACAGCGCTTAAAAATGTTGAACTGCCAATGATATATGCCGGAAGTTCGGCTAAAAAACGACAGGAGAGAGCCCTTGAGGCCCTTGAAAAAGTAGACTTGCTGGACAGAAAGGATCATAAGCCCAGCGAGCTGTCAGGAGGACAAAGGCAAAGAGTTGCAATTGCCAGGGCACTGGTGAATAACCCAAGTATCATTCTGGCGGACGAACCAACCGGGAATCTGGACAGTAAATCCGGTGAGGAGATCATGGCAATATTTCAGGAATTGAATGAAGAAGGTGTTACCATAGTTCTGGTTACGCATGAGCCGGATATAGCAAGCCATACAAGCAGGATTGTTACTTTCAGGGATGGTATGGTGCAAAAAGACGAAAATGTTAAAGTTAGATTAAATGCTAAAGATTTATTGAAGACTATGGTTGAACAGAACTTGATATACCAGGAAAATGCCGGTTAGTAAGGAGGGTTTGATATGAATGATCAAATGGAAATTATGGATGAAGAATTAGAAATACCAGATAGGATGAATGTATTTCAAAGGCTGGGAAACCTGATTTTTTCACCCAGGAAACTTTTTGTCTTTTTAAGGGGAAAGCCCACCATGCTGTTTCCTTTAATAATTATCGCAATTGGAGCCGCATTATATCAGCTTCTTCTATTTGAACCCAACAGAAAGCTTCAAATGGACATAATGTATAATACATATAAAAACCTAGGGATGAATTATACTCCGGATCAAATTGAGTTGTTGGTAAACTCGCAAATGATAGGTACAATTATTGCCGCACCATTTATAATAATAGCCACATGGGCAATAACAACACTGATATTATACGGAATATACAGACTTGTTAATTGTGAAAGGGGCTTGAAAAAGTACTTCTCTATGATGGCTTATATCAGTATCATTTCTGTCATTGGAATGATTTTGAATGCATTGTACGTGAATCAAATCGGTGGTTCTATAACAACACAGATAACCGGTCTGTCATCTCTTCTTGATATTGAGTCGGTTGGTATCTTTTTATACAGTTTATCCGCCAGTATTGATGTATTTAATATATGGTCATATATTTTATATGCAATTGGGTTTGTTTATGTTGGCGGGGTAAGTAAAAAAACATCCTACATAATGGCCTTTATACTGTTTATCCTGGCAGCACTTATTGGGGCGACTGTTGCGAGTATATCAAACAATTTGTTTGGCGGTCTTTTGGGTTCTTTTATGGGATAAAAAGTAACAGTCCGGCAGGTTTGATAACAGATGATTTTTGAAGGGGACATGGAAAAGGAGTATTGATTCAATGAAAAAAGGGATAATTATTATTTTGGTGATTGCGGTTATTGCAGCGATGGTTTTTTTTAATATAAGAAAAAATAATGATACAGGTACTCCTGTTGTGTCAACACGTAATACGGTTGCTGTTAAAACGGCAACTATTGGAAAAGAGAGCATTTCCTCATATATCATGGCACCGGGAAAAATTGAAGAAACAGATAAGGCGCAGGTTTTCTTTGATACGCCTCTTCGGGTTCTTAAGGTTTTTGTAAATAAAAATGATCAGATAAATAAAGGGGACCGCCTTGTAGAACTTGATGTGGCCACGATGACAGACGAAATGAACAGACTTAAATTGCAGAAGGAAATACAGTCAATTACATTGAAAAAGCTGACATCCGGTCAAAATCTTTTATCTTTGGAAACTAATCTGACCTCTGCCAGAAATGCAAGGGATCGTGCCCAGGAAAGTTATGACAGCACCCTTACCGAATATGACAATCAGGAAAAGCTGTTTCAGGCAGGGATTATATCGAAGACACAGCTTGATCAATATGCGCGTTCGGTAAAGGATGCAAAGGCTTCTTTGGACAATGCGCAAATTAATCTTGACTCAGCGGAGAAAACCTATCAGTCAAGTGTTGGAAGCCATGATATGGATATACAGGTGCAGATTAAGAACATAGAACTGTTAAGTTTGCAGATTGCCGATGTTGAAAAGAGGCTTGAAAAGGTTAAAGCTCTTGAGATGGCGCCAATTGACGGATATGTAACCGGAGTTAGCGTTATTGAGGGCGCTTATACGGGCAGCGGCCAGCCGGCTTTTACAATTATTGATGCAAAAAATATACGGATTGTTGCTACAGTAAATGAATATAAAACAAAAGATGTTGCCATAGGTCAGAAGGTTACTATAACAGGCGAGGCCTTCGGAGATAATGTAAAATTCTCAGGAAGAGTTGTCTCTGTAGCGCCTATTGCTGTTATAAGCGGGCAGGAAACGGTTGTAGAGGTTGTTATTGAGCCCCTTGAAGGTATAGATGTTTTAAAACCGGGGCTGAATGTAGATTGTAATATAGTAACCCAGGAGAAGAATGATATTGTTGTTTCGGAGTTCAATATTTATCTGGAAGATAAAGACCGCCGGCAGTATGCCATGGTTATTGATGAGGACAGCATGACCGTCAGAAAGCAATATGTTATTCTTGGGATTTACTCGGATATGCTGGTAGAGGTTGTCGACGGACTGAAGGAAGGGGATCGGGCGGTAATTAACCCCCAGCCGAGTCTTGGCATTGGTGACAGAATAAGAATCGTGGAGTAAGGTTATGATATTCTTTGAAATTTTCAAACAGGCATTTGACAGCCTCAGGGCCAACAAAATGAGATCCCTCCTTACAATGCTTGGTATTGTTATGGGTGTATTTTCGGTCATCGCAATTATGGCTATCGGCAATGCGACTGAAAGTTATATTGTTGGTGAATTTGAGAAAATCGGAGCAAATACGGTTACGATATATTATAAGAGTAATGAAATCACAAGGAATGAGTGGCTGACCCTGGATGATATGGATTTGATTGCGGATAACATCCCTGAAATCAAGAATATTACCACTGTAGGACAGAGTTCGGGACAGATAAGGGTTGGAACGGAAACAAAATCCGCAGTTGTCATAGAAATTGATTCACAATATAAGAATTTTGCTGTATTGGATATTGCGGCAGGAAGGCTTATCAACAATTTTGACAACAACGGACGGGCTATGGTTGCCGTTGTGGATGAAACTTTCGCAAAAAGGTATTTTGAAAGGGTTGATATTGTCGGAGAAGTAATAAATTTAAAGATAAGCCGGTATAATATCAAGGTAAAGGTAGTCGGTGTTCTTGGTGTAGGGGATGATTTGTTCAGCAGTGTAATGGACAGTGATTTGCAGCCGGCAACAGTTCTGATGCCTATTAGAACTGTTCAGTCCATTACGAATTCTCAGAGATTGAATTCAATCATGTTCTCGGTTCAGCCGGATGCGGATGTGGAACTGATTGGCAGGAAGGTTATCGGGCTGTTGGAGAGAGTGCATCGCAAGGAAGATATTTACGCTCTTCAGTCGGTTGGTGATATTCAAAAAATGTTTTCAAGTGTTATTAATGTTATTACTTCCGCTCTGCTGGTCATAGCAGTTATTACACTGATAGTCGGAGGTATTGGGATTATAAACATTCTTTTGGTCTCCGTTACCGAAAGAATAAGGGAAATCGGTATTCGGAAAGCGCTGGGAGCGCAGAAAAAAAATATAGTCACTCAATTCCTGATGGAATCAATTATTATGACCGGTTTTGCAGGAATTATAGGAATCTTTCTGGGCATTATATCCGGAAATATTCTTTCAAGGCTAATTAAGATACCACCTGCGGTAGATGTTACAACAATTATTGTATCATTCAGCGTTTCTGTTGCATTAGGTTTGATATTTGGGGTTTATCCGGCCAAAAAGGCAGCGGATCTTGATCCTATTGAAGCTCTCAGGTATGAGTAGCGTGGCAAGAGGGAAGCAGGGGAAAAGCCCCTTCTTTTTTAAGGAAGGATCTATGACACTGCTTCCCCAAAATAAATGCTATAAAAGATTTAAAAATCTGTTATAATATGATTATCCGGTCGGGAAGCCGCAGGGTTTTATTAAGAGGGACATTTTTGTAATGCCATGCTCTCCGTAAAAACGCTTCACTACCTGTTATTTGCCCGGTAAAATGTAAAAAAACAAGTTCAGCTTATGTAGACGAAAAATGGAACAAAACAAAAAAGAATGATATCTGAATAAATGTCGGAAAATAATAAGTAAATTAAAAAGCAGGTGTATTTATGAAAAGAAAGATTCTTATTGTCGATGATGAAAAAAATATTGTGGATATTTTAAAATTCAACCTGAAAAAGGAGGGCTTTGACACGGTTGAAGCTTATGACGGGAGACAGGCTTTAGAGATGGTTGAGCGTGAAAAACCGGATTTGATTCTTCTGGATATTATGCTTCCCGAGTATGACGGATTCACTGTATGCAAGAAAATCAGGCAAACCTTGAATACTCCTATTCTGATGTTGACAGCAAGAGAAGAAGAGGTGGACAAAGTTCTGGGCCTTGAGCTTGGAGCCGATGACTACATTACAAAACCGTTCAGTCCAAGGGAACTCATGGCAAGGGTGAAAGCAAACCTGCGACGTATAGTTGAAGATACGCAAAAGTTCCAGAGCGAAATACTGAACTGCGGGGATTTAACAATTGACATAAACAGATATGAAATCAAGCGCGGAGAGGATACCATTGAATTAACCCTTCGTGAATTTGAACTTGTAAAGTTTCTTGCCATACAAAAAGGGCAGATTTTTTCCAGAGAGAGCCTGCTGGAAAAGGTTTGGGGTTATGAATATTATGGAGATGTCCGTACTGTTGATGTTACAGTCAGAAGGTTAAGGGAAAAGCTTGAAAAGATGCCGAGTAAGCCGGAATATATCTTAACAAAACGGGGAGTCGGTTACTATTTTAATCCTTCCCTGTAAGCTTTGCGGAAAGCATACGGCCTTATTCAAGTAAATATTCAATACGCGCTTGCACGAATTGCGAACTAAAGCGCAGGCATTGAAATGCCTGCCCTATGCGTTATGTGTAACGCGCCGCGAGCGTTTGAAAAATAAGTTGTAAATCCGGGGGATACAATGCTATCAAGAAGTTTACAATGGAGATTGGTTATCATCATTGTAGCCATCACCTTCGTATTGATGTCTGTAGTATGGGTTTTTCTGAATTATAAGGTGGAGGACATTTTCTATAATGATTTCAAGGGAACAATCTCCAATTATTATAATACGCTGAATATCCGTGAAAACATGACGGTTGATGAGCTTGAAAGAAGGATAGAAGAGGAGGCCATTATAAAAAGCCAATTGTACAGCACCGAAAAGAGCTATACAATTCTTAAGAAAAGCACTCTCGAAATATTGTATTCGTCTGATGAATTATATGAAGAAAATAATATTGATTTCAGGAACGAGATACTGAAGTCTGAGAATTTAATGTCGGTTATCAACAGTGCTGATACCGGTGAAGAGAAAAAGCTGACAAAATCGGCCGACGGAGATTTTTATGATTTTGTTAAAAAACAGACTTTGGTGGACGGTGACTACATTCTGTTTTTTAAATATAAACGGGATCAGGCGTTAACCATTATACGGGAATTCAGTAACATTATTATTACAGGAATGATTGTTGCGGTGGCCATAACAGTTGCAATAGGATTTTTGCTTTCCAAAACAATTACAAAACCAATTGTTGATATTATGCACAAGGCGGAGAATATAACTTCCGGTGATTTTGACCAGGTTCTGGAGGTTAAGTCGGATGATGAGATAGGAAAGCTTACAAAAACATTTAACTATATGGCCAATCAGCTTAAGAATATGCTGATAGAGATTTCTAACGAAAAAAATAAATTTGAAATGATTTTGAATTATATAACTGATGGAATCATCGCATTTAATCGTGATGGGTTAATTATTCACATGAATTCTGCGGCAATTACATTTTTGGAACTTAAAAATTCAGATCTTACTTTTACGGGTATTATGAATAAACTGGAACTTCCTTTCACATTGGATGATATTGTCGACAAAAAAAATTTATCCGACTTCAACAGGAGCATAAAAATAAAGGATCGTTATTTTAAAATACAGTTTGCGCCCTTTACCGACAAAAGAAATACAGTGGAGGGTATTATTACTGTTCTTCAGGACAATACGGAAGAGCGGAATCTGGATAATATGCGGAAGGAATTTGTAGCCAACGTATCACACGAGCTGAAGACACCGTTAACCTCAATAAAAAGTTATTCTGAAACCCTTCTGGATGGAGCATTAGAGGATGAAAACGCTACAAGAAGCTTTTTAAATGTTATTTATTCGGAATCAAACCGTATGGACCGCCTGGTTAAGGACTTGCTTCTCCTATCTAAGCACGACAGCGGGATAAAGCTTAACTTGCAGCGTTTGTCACCGCTGGAGCTGACGCAAAGCGTAGTGGACAGGTTGTGGCTGTCGGCTGAGGAGAAAGGTCAAATCATGAAAGTTTATGCAGTGGAAAATCCGCCTGACATATCAGGGGATCGGGACAGGCTGGAACAGCTGCTGCTGAATATTATCGGCAATGCCATAAAGTATACTCCTGAAAAAGGCTTGGTTTCAATTTATGTTGGAAAGCATGATGAAAATGCGTATATAAAAGTTGTTGATACCGGTATTGGAATTCCGGAGAAAGAGCTTGAAAGAGTATTTGAGCGATTTTACCGTGTGGATAAGGCACGATCAAGGCAAATGGGAGGAACAGGGCTTGGTTTATCTATTGCCAAGGAAATAGCGGAATCTCACGGGGGAACCATACAGGCAAGAAGCAGCATAAATGAAGGCACGGAGATTACTGTGATCCTCCCGGGTATAAGTGTGAGCGATAAGGCAACATGAAAAAATTAGTAATAGCATTTTAAGAACGCGGTAATAGATTTGTAATAAAAATCAAGTATAATAGATATAGGAATACTAAAATCCGGTAGATCCATATCTGCTGGTTTTACATACTTTGCCAGGGGGGTTTATATGGCAAAAAAATTATCATTTCTCTTGTTGATTATTGTAATGACAGTAGCCGGTACTGTTGTTTCCATGGCAACAGGGGATAGTACCAATGTTACAAATGATTACTCAGAAGATATGGAATTACCTGAAGATGCTGTAATAAATAAGGGTGAACCAAACAAAGAAGAATACGCCCATGAAGCTGTACTGGATGAATACGGCACTTTGTTCTGTAATAAGGAAAGCGGTTCTAAGGTTACTATACTTGATGAGATAAAAATTAACCGGGACACTAAGAATGAAAATATTCAGGATTACATCATTACCGGAATGATTACCGAAGGCTTTGAACTTGAAGATAATGACGTGGTAGTACTAATGGTTTTTGTTGAAAAGGAAAATGGGTATGTTATTCTGGGAAAACCCGTTGAAGGATCGATGCTGTTATTTTCAAGGGTTGTTATGCCCTTCACCGGAGAAAACAATCCCAACAATATCCGTCTGGTCGTCTTCCCTAAAAACAGTTACAAGGTTCTAAAACCTGATGAGAACCTGCAGATAACCGATATTGAAGTGATTGTAAAGAAACAAAAGGCGAATGTCCTTGAAAAAATAAAGGATAGCCTTATAAATACGGTTGACTCATTAAAACAATTAGTAAATGTGCAATAAACCTATGAATAAAATGCGCCTGTTTAATTTTGAATTTAAAAAATCCATACTGATTATCTTTTTACTTTTACTGTGTGTGTTTCAAATGGGAATTCTATGGAGTGAAAAAAATCCGGGAGTTCCTTTTCCTTTTTCGTCTCAGATTAGATTTTGGCGAAGTAATGATACGGTGGATCTGGATGAGGTTAAAGAATTATATTACCGTCCGAAGTCTATTCTTGTTTCGGATGGAAGCGGAGATTTATATTGGCCGTTGGATTCTAAAAATAACTTGTACCGTTCAATATGGAAAGATTTAAAGGACAGTTACTTCAGACAGATTATTCAAATGAAGCCTGTAATCGGTGATAAGGAATATGAACGGGATTGGTATTCTTTAATAAAAATGAAGACCATTATCCTTGAGTTCAAAAATGAGATACCTTCAGGTATTATTCGCTGGCTGGCCGGTGTTGACTCAAGTGTGGTACCGGCTGTCAAACAGATATATAAGCTGGCAATTTTTCCATCTGAAGATATTAACAACAATAAGAACACATTATATGTATATGACGGCCATACAGTTTATAAATATGTTGTTACAATTGAGCCTGGAAATTTAAAAAAAGAAGATTATGAGAAGGCAATAACGACAATCCGCAACAGTGAAACAATTATTCCAATGAACAGGCTTATAGCGTTTTATGCAATTACAGAGGAGAAGGAACTTCTTATCAGCTTAAGCGACAAGAATAAGAAGATATGGGATCTTCTTGTAAAAACGCCGGATACAATAGCATTAAATAAGAATAACATGGACAATATTAAAGAAAACCTCCTAGATGAAAGCAGAAGATCAATAATCACAAGGCTTTCCGATGATTTAACCAATGTAATATTTTCCGATACGGAGCAGGTATACCGGTATTATTTCAACGGATTACTTGATTATCAGTACAGGGGCAAGGAAGCCGGCGAAAAGGGTTTGGTTGAAGAGGCCCTGGAGAAGGCATTGATGTTTATTGAGTGCAGAAAAGGAGATATGATTCAGGGAGCCGGAATATATCTTAGCAAAATTGATGAAACAGATAAAAACTATATCTTTATATTTGATTATGTAATGGATGATATGGAAATCAAAATAAAGAAAGATACGGAAAAAGCCATACACCACGCAATAACAGTACATGCAAACAGGGATCGGGTGCTGGATGTAAAGTGGTATATAAAAACCTTTGCCTATAATGATTATTTCAATGAATACAGTTTGTTTTTCTATGATTTCTTTGAGAAACAACTGATTCTTGAATATCCTCAATTAAAGAGCAATCCTGTAATCCACAATATTTCAACCGATTATCTCTTTTCCGAAAATGGTATGCGAGCGGAGCCCTATTGGTTGATTGAGACCGATTCCAAGGTGATATATCTGAGAATGCGGGGGAAAGGGGAATAATATGGATTGGGCCAGGGCTAAAAATATCATTCTCATAGTTCTGATTATTCTGAATCTATTCCTCTTCGTCAATGTTATGAATGTGAAGGATACGTTCGTTCTTACCGGGCAGTACCAGAAAAATGCCAGGCAGGCTTTGGAGACGGCCGGTGTTGTTGTTACGGGCAATATTCCTTCCTATAACAAACCAATTGGAAGAATCAGCTATATGGACTGTGACACCGGAATGTACCGGGATATGATAAAAGGCTTAACAGGACTGAAAGACGATAGTGCGGTAAATCCGCTAAACAGGCAGTGGGATGTTAACGGAAAGGCACTCTTCATTGAAGGAGACAGATTTGTTTATACCGACGGTACCGGCACAACAGTTCTCCCCGTTGAAGATGAAAAAAGGCTGGACCGGAAGCTTTTATCCTGGATAAGAGACAAAAAAATATCCAAAGAGAGATTTGTATTGGATAATGTTTATAAAGATGACGATACTATTATTGCAGAGTATATTCAACAATATAAAGACCTGCTGATTTATAATAACAGAATAACCTTTACCATAAAGAACGGCAGGCTAAGCAAAGCGGAAGGCAATATGAAGCTTTTCGATACTATTAAGCTCAGCAAAGCGGATGAGATTATTTCTGCGAATATTGTTTTACTAACCGGTAAGAGCAGGATTCGTGGGGTTATAAATACCATTGATCTGGGATATATGCAGCTTCAGGAGGAAGATTTGTACGATACCCCCGTTTGGCGTGTTACCCTTATATCAGGAGACAGAGTATTCTATAATGCCTATACCGGTGAGTGGATAGAATTTGATTAGTACTGAAGGACAAAATTCTGATTGTGATTTTGGAGTTGAAAATGATATAATAGTTCAGGGTTAGGGTAAAACATTATACAATTATGAAGTACCGCCTTATAACATGAAAGATGGTGCATGGGTTTGGAAAAACTGGTTATTCGCGGGCAGAAGCGTCTAAAAGGAGAAGTAACAGTCAGCGGGGCAAAAAATGCGGCTGTTGCGATTCTTCCCGCAGCCATACTGACAGATGGTGACTGTGAGATTGAAAACATACCGGATATATTGGATATATCCATTTTAAAAACTATCATGATTGGTCTTGGAGCGAAAATACAGTATCCGAATAATTCGTCCATGAAAATATCCACTACAAATATAAATGCATATACGGCAACAGACAAACAGATTGGAAAACTCCGCGCTTCCTATTATCTTATGGGAGCGCTTCTGGGAAAGTTCAAAAAAGCGGTTGTTACCTTTCCGGGAGGCTGCGATTTCGGAGTACGTCCTATCGATCAGCATATTAAAGGGTTTGAAGCATTAGGTGCAAAGGTTGAAATAGAGCACGGAGAAGTAAATATCAATGCACACCGGTTAATAGGCGCGCCTATTTATCTCGATGTTGTCAGTGTGGGCGCGACTATTAACATTATATTGGCGGCAGTAAAGGCTGAGGGTATAACCACTATTGAAAACGCGGCAAAGGAGCCGCATATTGTTGACCTTGCAAACTTTCTGAACGCAATGGGTGCGGATATAAAAGGTGCGGGGACTGATGTAATAAAGATAAGGGGTGTCAAAGAACTTAAAGGCGGACATGCCTATTCCATTATTCCTGATCAGATTGAAGCCGGGACCTTTATGATTGCGGCAGCAGCTACCCATGGAGATGTATTGGTAAAGAACGTAATTCCGAAGCATATGGAATCATTAACGGCAAAACTTCAGGAAATGAATGTCAGAGTAGAAGAATATGACGACAGTATCCGGGTTTTTTGTAAAGACAAGCTTCAGAAGGTTAACGTAAAAACACTTCCATATCCCGGGTTTCCTACGGATCTTCAGCCGCCGGCTACTGTTCTTTTATGCCGGTCGGAAGGAACAAGCACTATTACTGAAGGAGTGTGGGATAACCGTTTTCAGTACATTGATGAACTAAAAAGGATGGGCGCGAATATCAAGGTTGAAGGCCGTATGGCTGTAATTGAAGGGCCTGTACGCTTAAGCGGAGCGCCTATCCGCGCGCTTGATCTGCGTGCAGGGGCCGCAATGGTTATTGCCGGCTTGATAGCCCAGGGTGAAACAACTGTATCAAACATTGAGTGTATTGACAGAGGATATGAGAAGCTTGAGGAAAAACTAAAAGCCCTTGGGGCTGATATCCGAAGAAGTACAAAAGAATAGTTTTTATTCAAACACTTAAGAAGAGGATTTGAAGTATGATAAAACTAGTCAGCTTATATAGCGGAAGCAGCGGCAATGCAATATATATAAAAGGGCGGAATACACATATTCTTGTTGACGCGGGGCTTAGCGGAAAGAAGATTGAAGAGGCCATTGCTTCTGCCGGCGTTAGTATACATAATGTACAAGCTATTGTTATCAGTCATGAGCATACGGATCATATCATGGGGGCAGGAGTTCTGGCCCGCCGATACGGTATTCCCGTCTATGCGAACAGAAGTACATGGGATGTCATGGAAACCGGATTAAATAAGCTTCCGCCCGGATGCATACGGACTTTTGTTACAGGAGAGCCTTTTATAATAGGTGATATAGAGGTTCATACATTTCCCACACCACATGATGCTGCAGAACCGGTAGGCTTTAACTTTTTCTGCCATAAGAAAAAGGTAACAATAGTCACAGATATCGGACATATGAACAAAAGGCTTCTGGATAATCTTGCTGGCAGCGATATGATCCTGATAGAATCCAACCATGACATTGAAATGCTGAAGGTGGGAAGGTATCCCTGGCCTTTGAAGCAACGGATTTTAGGAGATTCGGGACACCTTTGCAATGAAATGGCGGCAAAGGTGGTAGCATATCTGGCGTCTAAGGGAACGCAAAAGTTCTTATTAGGACATCTCAGCAAGGAGAATAACTTTCCGGAGCTTGCCTTACAGACAGTAAAAAACGCTCTTTATGAGAAGTCAATCGTAGCCGGGAAGGATGTATATCTGGGCGTGGCTTTTCGTGACAGGGCAAGTGAAGCGATAAGTGTATGATATTTGATAATAGATGCCGGATATTTAATTTTTGAATATATTGATTATGGATAAGGAAAAATTTCTTTTGTCTATTAACAAGGATTCATATTTAATAACCTGTTTTTGAGAGAAGGATTTGTTTTGAATATACAAATTGTTGCAGTAGGAAAATTGAAAGAGAAGTACCTGAAGGATGCCGTTTTGGAATATGCAAAACGGCTTTCGCGTTTTTGCAGGCTTGACATGGTTGAAGCAGCCGAAGAAAGGATACCGGATAACCCATCGTCTACGGAGGAAGAACAGGCGCGGGAAAAGGAGGCTGATAGAATCAGGAATGCCCTCTGTAAAAACACTTTCAGTATTGTTCTGGATATAAAAGGGGAAAAGCTTAATTCACAGGAATTTGCCGATAAGCTTTCCACCTGGATGCTTTCCGGAAAAAGCCGGATCTCCTTTATTATCGGAGGTTCAACAGGACTGGACAGGAAACTTGTAAATAAAGCCGATTACAGCCTCTGCCTTTCCAATATGACCTTTCCCCATCAACTGGCGAGAGTAATTCTTCTGGAGCAGATCTACCGAGGGTTTAAAATAATAAACAATGAGACATATCACAAATAACTAATTCCCCCTTGATTGATTAAGAGGGGGTTTTTATTTGAGGGATCTTCAGAAATATCATGTATATAAAGGTTGTCATCAACAAAACCTATATCAGGAGAAGTATAAATCGCAAAACCATCGGCATATACCGAATCATAAAATCCGGACTGATTTTATCAAAGGCCAAAACGCACAAGCGTTCCTTGAACAATACATAAAAAAGTACATTTTATCGGGGAAATAGGAGGATAATAACATGGGTGTTCGCAGAAAGTCAAAACTAATAAAGTGGGTTATGACAGGGCTGGTTGTTGCCGGAGTGGCAGGGGCGGCTACATACTATTTGATGCAGCCTGTTGCCTCCGCATATAAAAGCGTAAAAGCTCTAACCGGTGATATTATAACTTTTTATTCTTTTTCCGGAAATGTGTTGTCCAAAAATCGACAAACAATAGTCTCCAACAAAACTATGCTGATTACACAGGTTCATGTTAATGCGGGGGATCTTGTGGAAGAAGGGGACATTATATTTACGACTGAGACAGGTGAAAAATTGGCCGCCGGAATAGGCGGCGAAGTTGTGAATATTTATGTGGAGGAAGGGACAATGGTTTTGTCTGCCGCTAAACTGGCTGATATAATTGATTTCAGTAAGCTTGAAATAAATTTCAGAGTGGACGAGTATGATGTGGGGGTATTGGAAACGGGTAATGAAGCCACGGTAAAAATAGGAGCATTGAATAAAGAGGTAAAGGGCGTAATAAACAGCATATCAAAAGAAGGACAGATTATAAACGGGGTTACATTTTTTACGGCATCAATTGATATTGAACCCCTTGACGGTATTCGTACGGGAATGTCGGCTGAAGTAAAGATTTTAAGTGAAAAAGCTTTCGGAGTGGTTGTCCTTCCCATGAACGTTATTCAGTTTGATGAGCGGAATAATCCTTTTGTTTTAAAAAGCGGCGGCAAAAAGCCGGTGGAAAAAATTAAAATAACCACAGGTATTAATGACGGTTCAGTAGTTGAGGTGAAAAATGGAGTTTTGGACGGGGAAGATATTTTTTATAAAAGGAGTATAGCATTGGAGGATATCCTTTTCCCGGAAGGCGGCAAGAATACAAGAGTATATATTGGGGGACAGAATTAATGAAAGAGATACTTTCAATGCGGAATATATGTAAGAGTTATTTCATGGGAGATGAAGAACTGAAGGTTCTTAAGAATGTAAATTTAACTATTGAAAAGGGAGAATTTATATCAGTGCTTGGTCCGTCAGGATCAGGAAAATCAACTTTAATGAATATTATCGGTTGTCTGGACACGCCTACTTCCGGAAAATATGTTCTCACCGGAAGTGATATACAGGGTATGGATGAAATTGAACTGGCATATATCAGAAATAAGGAAATAGGGTTCATTTTTCAAAGCTTCTATCTGCTGCCCAGAATGACGGCACTTCAAAATGTCGAGCTTCCGTTGATTTATACAGGTTTGCCGTCTTTAGAACGAAGGAAAAAGGCTGTTCAAATTCTTGACAGGGTCGGGTTATCCGATAAAATCCGCAACCTGCCCAACCAGCTTTCAGGCGGGCAGCAGCAACGAGTTGCGATTGCACGGGCTCTGGTTACCGAGCCGTCAATTCTCCTTGCGGATGAACCCACCGGAGCACTGGATCAAAAAACCGGAATCCAAATCGTTGGACTGTTTGAAGAATTGAACCGGGATGGAAAAACTATTATCATAATTACCCATGACAGTAACATTGCAGCTCATGCCGGAAGAGTTGTCTGCATTCTCGACGGGCAGGTGACGCAGCAGGAGAATGATCGGAATGCTTCTTGAGAGTATAAAAATGTCCTGGATCAACATAAAAAAGAATAAGCTGCGTTCATTCCTGACAATGCTGGGAATCGTTATAGGAGTGGCATCCATTGTTTCGCTGATTTCCATTGTCAAGGGCGCTACAAACAATATAAGCGCGGAAGTTACCAAGCTTGGCGGGAACAAAATATTTGTAAATATTATAGGAACACCGCTGAAGCAAGGCCTAACACAGGATGATGTGGTTAAAATCGGAGAAATTGAGAATATCAGAGGCATTTCGCCTACCATTACGGTAAAAACAGCAGTGATATATAAAAACAGAGTGCTTGAAAATATAACTATAGCGGGAAAAAATGAAGTCTTTTTTTCATCGGATAAAGATATACTTCGTTCGGGAAGGCCTATAAATATTATGGATTTGGAAAGCAAAAACCAGGTAGCGGTAATTGGAAGCAATATAGTAAAAGATCTTTTTTACGGGGTGAATCCGATTGGTAAGGAATTAGTGGTTAACGGTATTACTTATAGGGTTATTGGTACACTGGAGGCTTCGAAGGGCTTCAGTATGAGCTCAAACAATGATGCGGTAATTATCCCATATACAACTGCCCTCCGGAGCCTGGGAATAAAAGCAATATCCAGTCTGGATGTTTACCTGGAGGATACAAGCCTGGCCGATAATACCGTTATGAATATCAAAGGGATGCTGAATCAGGCATTTAATTATAAAGAAGATGCTTATACCATATTCAATATGGGGGATATTATAGCGTCCTTTGAGTCGATTATGTCCATGATGTCTTTACTGCTGGCAGGCATAGCGGCAATTTCCCTTGTAGTGGGCGGGATAGGTATTATGAATATGATGCTTGTATCCATAACTGAACGCACCACGGAGATTGGGTTACGGAAGGCTTTGGGAGCTACCCCCGCTGCAATCAGGCTCCAGTTTATTATTGAATCGATATTCCTTTCCATATTCGGGGGTATAATCGGACTTATTACAGGTGCGTTTCTTGCATATCTTCTGTCAGCCATCATTGGTATCGGCGTTTTCATATCACTGGCCACAAATTCTCTTGCGATTGGGTTTTCAGCGGCGGTAGGTATAATATTCGGATATATGCCCGCAAGAAAAGCCAGCAGGCTAAACCCCATTGATGCGCTAAGAAGCCTTTAGGAGTCCGTTATGCATTGAAATACAAATCCAATATAAAATATTTGCCTTATTATACCGATAATATTATCATAAGGATATGAGTATTTCCAGGAGGGATTTTTTATGATGAACACAATTCAATCCAATTATACTTCAGATAAGGCTTATGCAATAAAAACCGATCAGGAATCCAAAAATGCTGATGTTAAACAAACACAGGAAGAGGAAAGCGGTGTCATTTTAGAAATCGGGAAATCACCCGAAAAAAGCGTTACATATAAAAAGCCTGCCATAGTAAAACCTAATGCCGAAGAGGTTAAGAAGTTATGGGAACAGGCCGAAAAGACCCACGAAAATCTCAGAAATCTTGTAGAAAAGCTTATTCTGAAGCAGGGTAAAAAAATTAAAGGGCGCATAGAAGAAAGAGAAATTATTGAAATTGATGATGAGACCAGGGCTGAAGCAGAAATGGCAATCTCCGAAGAGGGTGAATTCGGGATTAAAGCAGTCAGTGACAGGATAGTTTCTTTTGCTGTCGCTGTATCCGGTGATGACAAAAGTAAATTGGCTGAATTAAAAGAGGCAATAGGAAAAGGTTTCGAAGAGGCGAAAAAAGCTCTCGGCGGAGAATTGCCCGATATTTGCAGCAAAACATATGATGAGATAATGAGAAAGCTTGATGAATGGGTAAAAGAGGAATAGAACAGGAGTTACGGCTGTCTGAAGAAATATGATGGTAATATGCCATGAGATCATCCGGCTTATCATACAATGAAAAGCCGGATGTTTATCAGACATGAAATTTCTGGCATTGATAAACACTTTTCATGGTAAGCTTGATTTTTACACATAATAGAATGGACATTATGCATATGAAGAACCATAAAGGAGTGTTTGAAGTGGAATACCTGATCATCACATTCAGAATAATTACTATACTTGTACTTGCACTAGTCATGACACTGATAGCAGGAAGAAGGAAGATCGGAGAATTACCGGTATTTGATTTTCTCGTCATCATTACTTTAGGATCCATTATCGGAGCGGATATTGCAGATCCGGAAATTCATCATCTACCCACAGCATATGCTGTTACACTGCTGATAAGTATTCATTATTTATATAGTATTGTTATTATAAAAAATAGAAAAGCAGGTCATTTGTTAACCTTTGAGCCCGTGGTAATTATAGAGAACGGAGAATTTATCAAAAGCAATCTTGAAAAAATAAAGTACAGTATTGATAATATTTTTATGATGCTTAGGGATAAAGGTGTTTTCGACATTCAGGAGGTTGAATTTGCCATTATCGAATCAACCGGGCAAATCAGTGTGCTGAAGAAATCACAGTATCAGCCGGTTACAGCCAGAGAGATTAAAGTGAATACGGAATATAGGGGATTGTCCATCCCCCTCGTTGTTGAAGGGGAAGTTTACGAAGAAAATTTGGAAAAATTGAATTTGAACAGGGAATGGCTGGATAATAAATTAAAAGAGAAAAATGTTTTTTTAGTGAAGGAAGTATTTTATGCCGCTATCAACACTGAAGGACAGCTATATGTTTCCAAAGGTCTGGAAAGCGGAAAGGATGTTCATCAGCTCAGGCATTAAACTGAAAAGTATGAAACCGTTTGATTTTGAAAAAGCCGGATATGTATTTGTATCCGGCTTTTTCCGAAAGCACTGATTCATTTGGAAATAATATGTGTTGTCTTTTTTATATACTTTTTTCTATAGTCTGTATATAAAAATTTTGATACAATAAGTTGAGATCAAATAGGCAATTCAAATTCATAACAGTAAGCAGTAATTTGGATAAAAAGGGATTGATTTGAAGAAGAATATGGCTGTGCCGGTTAAAACAGCCTTGTTAAAATGGTGGAATATAAGGAAGCCGCGTCTGATACAGATGTTGAAACAGACAAAAAATTCATAGGGGACATTAAAAACTATATAATGCGATAAGCTGAATGGCGGGAGGTATTATTGTGGAGAATTTTTTTTCGAGTGAGTTTTTTTCCTGGGTGGTATTACCCTTTTTAATTGTTGTTGCCCGTATGATGGATGTTACACTTGGAACGCTGCGCATCATTTTTGTGGCAAGGGGAAGCCGCCTGGCAGCTCCCATTCTCGGTTTTTTTGAGGTATTGATTTGGATTGTTGCCATCAGCCAGATTATGCAGAATCTGAATAATCCCCTGACATATTTCGCGTATGCCTTTGGTTTTGCCCTTGGAAATTTTCTTGGTATTGAAGCCGAGGAAAAGCTCGCTGTCGGTTTTTTGGTGGTTCGCCTTTTTGTTATAGACAGTGAAGAGGATATAAAGAGTAAGATAATCCAGTCCGGCTTTGGCGTAACATCAATAGAAGGAAAGGGAGCCGAAAAAAAAGTAACTATACTTTTCTCTGTTATAAAAAGAAAGGATCTGGATTGTTTTCTTACGATTATTAACGAAGGAAATCCTAAAATTTTTTATTCTGTTGAAACAGCCCGGGCAGCGCATTTAGGCATATATCCGAAAAAAGGAATAAATACATCCTCTGAACGGAAGGATTATCTGCGTAAATTGGGAAGGGGCTTCCAAAAAAGAAAATGATATGAACTTAGCTTTTCGAATCCGGATGGCATTGCGGCTGCCACAGTTGGGTGTATAGATCAAACACCTCGTGCAAAATACCATCCCCCGGTCAAAAATTCTCTGATATATCTAAAATATCTTATGGTTTATCCAAATATCAAAAAACGTAAGTCAACGAAAATAAGAAGTTGACATTCCACATAACGGATAATATAATGATTATATTGTACAATATATTAAACTTTCTTCGCTGCAATAAACTATCCACGAGAATGCCTGGATGAATTCTTTTACTGGAGATGAATCTTATGCGGACAAAAATGATGAAAGCACTTGTTAAGAAATATCCAAAGCCCGGACTTTGGATGGATGAAGTACCTGTGCCCGAGATAGGCGTCAATGATGTCTTGATAAAGATACAGAAGACATCCATATGCGGTACCGATGTACATATATACAATTGGGATGAGTGGGCGCAAAAAACCATTCCCGTCCCTTTGGTTATAGGCCATGAATTTGTTGGCACAGTGGAGGAAGTTGGAAACAATGTTTTGGATTTAAAAGCGGGAGACCTTGTTTCCGGAGAGGGGCATATTGTCTGCGGCGTGTGTCGAAATTGCCTGGCAGGAAGACGGCATCTATGCAATAGAACCAGCGGTGTCGGCGTCAACCGTTCCGGGGCATTTACACAATACCTCTCCATACCTGCGGCCAACGTATGGCATTGTGATCCTTCCATACCGATAGAATTGTTCAGCTGTTTTGATCCATTGGGGAATGCCGTACACTCAACGCTTGCATTTGATGTGCTTGGCGAGGATGTCCTGATAACGGGAGCCGGACCCATAGGGATCATGGCTGCTGCAGTGGCAAAGTATGCGGGAGCCAGACATGTTGTCATAACCGATGTGAATCCGTATCGTTTGGAATTGGCTGGAAAAATGGGAGCGACACTTGCGCTGGATATCCGTAATCATTCCATTGAAGAAGCTTTAAAAAATCTTGGCATGAAGGAAGGCTTTGATGTCGGACTTGAAATGTCAGGCAATTCAAAAGCGTTCGGTGATATGGTAGATCATATGTGCCATGGAGGCAAGATCGCCCTGCTTGGAATACAGAAGCGTGATACATTGATTGATTGGGATAAGGTTGTCTTTAATGGACTGACGATCAAGGGAATATACGGAAGAGAAATGTTTGAGACTTGGTATAAAATGACGGTCATGCTGCAGTCCGGACTGAATATCAATCCGGTCATCACCCATAGGTTCGATTACACTGAATATGAAAAGGGCTTTGAGACAATGCGATCGGGTAATTCCGGGAAGGTGGTTCTCAATTGGACTTGATAGTGAGCAGGTTTATATCTGGGTAAGGAGGTAAAAAGCCAATGGATAACAATGCTTTGACCTATTTTAAATCAGAGGCGGAAAAGATTAAGGAAAACGGGCTTTGGAAGGAAGAAAGACGGATATCCGGTCCCCAGGGTGCAAGGGTAAATATATTGGGCCATGAAAATATATTAAATATGTGTTCAAACAATTACCTGGGACTGGCAAATCATGCCGAAATAATTAAGGCTGGAAAAGATGGCTATGATCAATGGGGCTATGGTTTATCCTCGGTCCGGTTTATCTGCGGAACTCAGGAAGTTCACAAGGAACTGGAAGTGAAAATTTCCCGGTTCCTTGGGACGGAGGATACGATTATGTATTCATCCTGCTTTGATGCAAACGGGGGAGTATTTGAAGCGCTGCTCTCAGAGCAGGATGCTATTATCAGCGACGAGTTGAACCATGCCAGTATTATTGACGGTATAAGGCTTTGTAAAGCAACCCGTTACAGATATAAAAACATGGATATGTCAGATCTTGAGAAAAAACTGAAAGAAGCCCGGGACAGTAGGTTCCGCCTTATTGCAACCGACGGCGTATTCTCCATGGATGGTACTATTGCCAATCTTAAGGATATCTGTGATCTGGCGGACCGTTATCATGCGCTGGTACTGGTCGATGACAGTCACGCAGTTGGCTTCATGGGACAAAAAGGACGCGGAACGCATGAGTACTGCGGTGTTATGGAAAAGGTGGATATCATTACCGGCACCCTGGGAAAAGCATTGGGAGGCGCCAGCGGCGGCTATGTCAGCGGCAGAAAGGAAATCATCGGCCTCTTAAGGCAAAGGTCGCGCCCTTATCTGTTTTCAAATACCCTTGCGCCTTCGATTGCAGCGGCATCGATAAAAGTATTGGATATTTTAACGGAGTCAACTGCTCTCAGAGACAAACTGTTTGAAAATACGCAATTTTATAGAAGCGGCTTGCTAAAGGCAGGTTTTAAGATCAGTGAAAGCATTCATCCCATTGTACCCATCATCCTGGGAGATGCCTTACTGGCGCAGAAAATGTCCGGGTTACTGCTCGAAAAAGGCATTTATGTGACCGGGTTCTCTTATCCGGTAGTTCCACTGGGCAAGGCCAGAATACGGACACAGGTGTCTGCCGTCCACACACGGGAAGACCTGGATTATGTTATCCGGATGTTGACGGATGCCAAAAGCTTATTGAGGATATGACAACCAAGAGTATAGTTCAGGTTATTTCCTTTCGATATAGGTAAAAGGAGAGTATATTGATATGGATAACTATCGGCCGCCGGCAGTCAGTATGAATATGATGAATCAAAGAAAACTTAAAAATATGAGCCTTGACGAGCTTTCCAAAAGATCCGGGGTTTCAAAATCCATGCTCTCTCAGATTGAGCAGGACAAAACCAATCCTACCGTAATTACAGTATGGAAAATAGCCAGGGCGCTTGACGTGCCGATTGAGCAATTGCTTGAGTCGGGTGCGGACTCCCAGATTGAAGTATTAAGGCGTGAAGATGCACCTATTCTATACTGCGAAGATAAAACCTGTATGATCAGGGTCAACTCGCCAATCCATATGGCGGACAACTTTGAACTGTACTATATGAGTTTCAAACCCCACGGAAAACTCAGCTCTCAGCCGCATTATCCCAACTCGGAAGAATTCCTCACTGTCATCTCAGGAAGGTTGATGGTTACATCCAATAACAGTTCTTCCGTCCTAAACGGAGGAGATACCGCAAGATATAAGGCAGATCAAAATCACAGCATCGAAAACATGACGGACAATGAAGCACAGGCTTACCTTGTTGTCTGGTTTCCAAAGTAATTTTAATTATACCACGAAATATGGGAAAAGGAATGTTCATTACGTCTATTTTTTCTCATTTGCTTTTATAAAGCACACAGATGTTCCCAGTATTCGAAACGCAATATATGCAATATATCCTCTGCTATTGTAGTGGAAGGCATCACGATGACCCATGAAGATTTCTGCTCAGGAACTTTTGGGCAGAAATTTCTCCTTTGGAACAAAATCAAGCTTTAAGTTATCAGCAACAGACTTATATGTAACATGTCCCTGATATGTGTTTAATCCTAAAGCCAGAGCGGCATTTTCTACAAGAGCTCTCTCATCTCCTTTTTCGGCAATTTCCAATAAGTAAGGGAGTGTCACACCGGTTAAGGCAAATGTAGAAGTTCTGGGAACAGCTCCTGGCATATTAGCTACAGAATAATGAATGACGCCATGCTTCTCATAGCAGGGGTTATCATGTGTTGTGACACGGTCAATGGTTTCAATGGAACCACCCTGGTCAATAGCTACATCTACAATAACCGAGCCTGGCTTCATGGTTTTTACCATTGCTTCCGTTACTGTTCTTGGGGCTTTTGCGCCAGGCAGAAGAACAGCACCAACCAGAAGATCCACCTTTTTCACGAGTTCTGCAGTTGTATACTCATTATAAATAAGCGTTGTCACTCTGCCGGAGAAAAGATCATCCAAATAAGTCAGACGGGTTTTGTTTACATCCATTACAGTAACTCTTGCACCCATTCCAACTGCGATTTTTGCGGCATTGGTTCCCACAACTCCTCCGCCGATAATAAGCACCTCGGCTGGAGCAACTCCAGGAACACCACCCAGTAGAATACCCAGTCCCCCATTGTATTTCTGAAGAAGATTAGTACCAACCTGTACTGACATCCGGCCGGCAACCTCGCTCATAGGTGCCAGCAGGGGTAGAGAACCATTGGGTAATTGTACCGTTTCATAAGCAATTCCTGTAATTTTTTTATCAACAAGTGCCTTGGTAAGGCCTGCGTTAGGAGCCAGATGCAGATATGTATAGAGGATTTGCCTTTCCTTTAACAGTTCATATTCACTTTCCAACGGCTCTTTAACTTTTGCGATCAGATCGGCTTCACTATATAATTCCTTGTTGGATTGAATAATCTTAGCACCGGCTTTTTCGTATTCCAAATCTGTAATACCGCTTCCGGCACCGGCTGATTTCTCAACCAATACGGTATGACCGTTCTTTACCAGGGCATGTGCTCCTGCAGGAATAACAGCTACTCTGTATTCATGATTTTTTATTTCCTTTGGTACTCCTATAATCATTATAAAAACCTCTCAAAATTAATTTTTGACTTACTTTGCCTGCTCAGATGCTTCGGGTGAAACGGAATAATTATTTTTAACTGTAGAAAGTACAACCACCGTACGGGTTTTCTGTACACCTTGAACGCTTTTGATGCGATTCAACAGCTTTTCCAGTGTAGTGGTGCTTTCAGTAATAATTTTTAAGGCATAATCATAATCCCCTGCCAGATAATTA
>CAZSVI010000020.1:0-14134 GCA_964610205.1 uncultured Oscillospiraceae bacterium | reverse complement strand
TTACATTCAAGAATATCATTCTCTCCAATAACATACTCTGTAAATCCAACAGAAAATCGAGGTCTTTCAAGGCTGATAAACATGATAGCTGTTAAATCTTTTTTAAGTTTTTTGGGATTGATGATAGTGGTATACTGCTGGATAATGCCTGAAGCATCAAGCTTTTTTAACCGTTCGCATACTGCAGGTACAGACAGGGTTACTTCACCTGCTATCTCAGATACTGTAACCCTTGCGTTTTTTTGAAGCAGTTTTAAAATATTAATATCAATACCATCCATAGCATGACCTCTTCAACATAAATTTGTCTTACGATCTTACTTTACAGTATAGCTAAAGTATTTTAAATAGAAAATGCGAATAAAAAAATAATATTAAGCAAAAAACATTATGCACATAAAAAAATTAAGAAACTTGTTATATAAATTAAGCTTTGTTAAATAATTTTATCAAATCTCTAAGCCACTCACTTCTATAAGTGGGGGTTCCATGTAAATGGGTCGAGGCTTGTGGTACGTTCCGGCGGGTACACACTTTTGTTCCTGTTTCGGTAAGGCAGAGTCCCCCACCGAAGTTCCGATGTTCAGCTTTAGCTGAACGAGTTCACTTTTTGTTTTATGCTTATTAACAGTAGTGCGAAATGTGGTAACCTTAATTTAAAGCATTAGCGAAAAGAAAAAAACGAAAAGAAAAAAATGAGGATAAACAGACTTTTCAACTTGAGTTCATTACCTTGAAGTGATATCATGAGAACAAATATAAATATAAGGAATATGGAGAAAATGATTTTTATTTTCCATTGGGAGGAGATATGCAGATTTATGATGCTATTAATAAAAGAAGGACAATAAGAAAATTTAAGCAAACAAGGATTGACAGGGGAATACTGATAAAGTTTGTTGAAGCTGCAAGGCTGGCTCCTTCAGCAGCAAACATACAGCCTCTTAAATACTTGATAGTTGATGAGGATAAATGTGTAGGTAAGGTCTTTGAAACGGTCAAATGGGCAGGGTATATTGTGCCCGAGGGTAATCCCAAAAAGGGCGAGGAACCTACCGCATACATAGTAATACTGGCAGATACTGAAATAAAAAAGAGCAATTATCAGCATGATGCGGGAGCAGCAGCCCAGAATATTATGCTTGCGGCCATAGAGGAAGGCATAGGAAGCTGTTGGATAGGCTCAATTAATCGTGAAGCATTAAGAGAAATTTTAAACATACCTGAAAGTCTTGAAATAAATACAATTATTGCTTTGGGGTATCCTGCTGAGGAACCTGTAGTCGAAGAGTACAGTGGCTTCATAAAATATTATAAAGATGAAAAGGGCAAACTTCATGTTCCCAAAAGAAGTTTAAAGAATTTGGTTATGTTTAACAAGCTGAGGTAATAAGTATAAATACTCTACAGGCTCATAACAGGACTTTCACATCCCATATCAGCAAGTCAGCTTAATAATCATATTGCTTGCTTCCGGAAAATTGTTGGATATCAACCTAAAAGCATACCGTGCGGGCTTGGAGACTGCATGACCATTAGAAAAATATGATTAAGCGACTGAAATATACACTTTTTCAGGTTTAATTACACAGTGAACTATATCGAAGCAGGAATAAGTTCAGCTTATTCCTGCTTCGATATAGTTCGCTGCTATTATAACCTTTATATTTCACTTATTGTTTTCATATTTTATATTATCTTTTTTTCAGTATTTCTTCAGCCAGCCTTTGCCCTGTTGGAGTGGCGGCCAATCCTCCTTTTGCGGTTTCCTTCAGTGATACGGGCATCTGATCTCCTACGGATTTCATCGCATCTATTACTTCATCAACAGGAATTACACTCTCAATTCCTGCTAAAGCCATAACGGCAGACGCCAATGCGTTTGCAGCGCTCAACGCATTACGCTTAATACATGGAATTTCAACCAGACCCGCAACAGGATCACATGCCAGGCCAAGCGTGTTTTTCAGCGCAATTGCACTGGCATTTGCCACCATATACGGTGTTCCTCCAAGAACTTCAACAAGGGCGCCGGCCGCCATAGCAGAAGCGCTGCCGCACTCTGCCTGACAACCGGCTTCTGCTCCGGAAATGCTTGCGCGTCTTGCAATTATCATACCAATGCCTGCCGCTGTAAAAAGACCTTTAATTATTGCTTCCTCCGAAAGATTTTTTTCTTCCATAGCGGTTAGAAGCACAGCCGGAATAATTCCGCAGGATCCGGCTGTAGGAGCGGAAACTATTCTGCCCATACAAGCGTTAACCTCTGAAACAGCCAGAGCCTTAATGAGTATCTTCGTCAGGCTCTCCCCTCCAAAAATCACTCCTTTTTCAAGGGATTTTGCAAGTTTGGACGCGTCTCCTCCACTCAAGCCGCTTATAGATCGGTTCTCTGAATTTACCCCATTATCAATGGCCTCTTTCATAACTTTCAAATTCTCAGCCATTTTCTCATTCAAGTCCGGAACCGCACAGTCTAGTTCCAGAGCTTGCTGCTCAATAATCAAATCAGAAATACACAATCCCCTGCCGGAAGCACCGACAACCAATTCATTTATAGAATCATAAACCATCCTAAAATTCCTCCACCGGATATGCTTCACATCCGCCTGATTTTTCTGACATCCGTTACATTCGGCAGTTCTGTAATGGTAAATAATAGATCCTCGCTGAATCTCTGATCTGTTTCAATAACCATGATTGCCCCGCCGCCTCTATGCATTCTATACATTTTCATTTGTGCTATGTTTATTCCCTCTTGTCCTATCAGACTTGTAACCATAGCGATTGTTCCCTGTGTATCCTTATGGAAAACAACAAGCGTGTTATAGTCTCCGGTGAACTCAACCTCCAGTCCGTTAAGCCGCTTCATAACAATGTTTCCGCCGCCGATGGAGGAGCCTGTCACCTTTACGCTTTTCCCGGTTGCGCCTGTTGCTTCTATTAATACCGTATTCGGATGTACATTCTTCAAATTTACCGTTTCAAAGCTATAGGACCATTTCATATGATCTGCAAGGCTCAAACTGTCCCGAATCCTTAAATCATCAGGCATCATGCCCATTAATCCTGCTATTATTGCTTTATCGGTCCCATGTCCCCGGTAAGTCTCAGCAAAAGAACCGTGAAACTGCACCAGCACCTTTTTAGGCTCTTCTCCCAGAAGCTCTCTGGCTATTCTTCCGATTTTTACAGCTCCATCGGTATGGGAGCTTGAAGGCCCTATCATAATGGGCCCAATGATATCAAAAATATTCACTGCCTGTCTCCCGTAATCATTTGTTTATTTTTATAACAAATGTATTTCCTCCTGGTCTTAATATTTCTTATTCTAAACAGATTGTTTCAAAAGTCAAGGAAAGATTAATAAGAGTACCGGGTGTTATTCATCAAATCATGTGGATTTCGGTGCTGATATACCGATTAACAGATATCTACAAACTATAAAAATAATAAAGAAAAACGTTAAAAATAAAAATAACCTCCTTTACAAATCTATTTTTAGCCGATAAGATATATATACAATATGTTGATCTGAATAATTAAAACTATACAATATATTGTTAATTATGGAGGTAATCGTATGAGGCTTTCGGATAATGCCGTAAAAGTACTGGAAAAAAGGTATCTCGCTAAAGATGAAAACGGCAAAATCATTGAAACTCCTGAAATGATGTTCAGGCGTGTCGCGAAAACCGTTGCAATGGCGGACAAGGATTATGTTGGCGAAAATGAACTTGCCGCAATTGAAGAACGGTTTTTTGATCTGATGACTGCTCTGTATTTTTTACCGAATTCACCAACCCTTATGAACGCAGGAAGGCCCCTGGGGCAGCTTAGCGCCTGTTTTGTGCTGCCGGTTGAGGACAGTATGGAGGGTATTTTCGACAGCGTCAAAAACGCCGCGCTCATTCATAAAAGCGGGGGGGGTACGGGTTTCAGTTTTTCAAGGCTGCGCGCAAAAGGGTCCTCAGTGAATTCAACCGGAGGTGTCGCAAGCGGGCCGGTCAGTTTTATGAAGGTTTTCAATGCCGCCACCGAAGCCGTAAAACAGGGAGGTACCAGACGGGGCGCCAATATGGGAATCCTTAAGGTTAATCATCCCGATATTCTGGAATTCATCACCTGCAAACAGAACAATGCCGATATAACAAATTTTAATATCAGTGTGGGCATTACCGAAGAATTTATGGAAGCGGTGGAACTTGGAACGGATTACGACCTTATAGAGCCAAAAACGAAAAGCAAGGCGGGAAGCCTGAACGCCCGGGAAATCTTTAACCTGATGGTGGAGATGGCCTGGAAAAACGGAGAGCCGGGAATCATATTCCTGGACAGGCTAAACCGTGATAACGTAACACCGGAGCTTGGAGAGATAGAAAGCACGAATCCCTGCTTCCATCCGGATACTCTTGTTTCAACCGAAGAAGGACTTGTGACCGTCCGGGAACTATATCAAAAATATGGCAACAGAACATTTAATATTTATGTGGATAAAAGGGTTACCGCCCAGAAGGTCAGGCTGAATGGCCGTTCCTGCTTCAGGAACGGAGTTGCATTGAAACCGGCCAGGGTATTTCCAACCGGAAAGAAAAAGACATACACGATCCTTTTGAAAAACGGCCAGGAGTTAAAGGTTACTGCCGATCATAGAATACTTACGGCAGAAGGCTGGAAAGAAGCGGGTTCTCTTTCGGAAAACGATGTGGTTCTGGTTCAGTCCGGCGCGGGCTCCTTTGCACAGGAAGATACCATTGGTAAAGATCTTGGCCTTTTTTTGGGCTGGGTTACAGGCGACAGCCGGTTTACATCCGCTCAGGATGCGGTTGGTTTATCGTTTGCCGGAAATGAACAGTCTGTTTGTGAGGCGCTTAACCATATTGCCGTTGAACATGGAGATGGCATACGGAAAGCTATAAAGAGGGAAAATGAGACATGGAACCTGATGGTCAAGAGAAAGGATTTTTTGGAAAAGGTATCATCTATCGGGTTAAACCCTGTAAATGCGCCTGAAAAACGGGTTCCGCATGGAATCTTTACGTCCGCGCAAGAAACAGCAGCTTCTTTTCTGAATGGTCTTTTCAGCACGGATGGGACAGTTGATTATATTGATGAAACCCATCGTGCTCTCAGACTTTGCTCCGCATCGGAAGGCCTTTTAAAAGATGTCCAGCTTTTGCTGCTTAATATGGGGGTTTTCAGCAGTATCTATAAAAGGGAGAAAAAAAATCAACATGTGTTTCATTATACAACAGCAAACGGAGAAGGCAGATCATATGAAGGCGGCCTGTACTATGAATTGATCATAGATGGTGACGATGTGGTAACATTCTCAGAGAATATTGGGGATCTGATTCATGTCGCTAAAAACGCAAAGTTAAAAAAAGCCACCAAAAAGACTTCCGCAATGAAAACAAAATTCATGTCGCCGGTTTTATCGGTTATTGAAGATGAAGTAACGGAAGTTTATGACATAAGCGAAGGGGAAACGCATTCATTGATTGCCCAGGGCATGGTGGTTCATAATTGCGGTGAACAGCCTCTGCTTCCTTATGAGGCCTGTAATCTGGGGTCTATGAATTTAAGCCTTATGATTAAAGAAACGGATAATGGCCCGGTAGTTGATTATGACAAACTGAAAGAAGTTGTTCATGAATCTGTTCATTTTCTGGACAATGTTATTGATGTAAATAAATATCCGCTTTCTGAAATTGACAAAATGACGCGGGGAACCAGAAAGATTGGCCTTGGGGTTATGGGATGGGCTGACATGCTGTTAATGCTTGGCATTTCTTATAACTCCGAAGAGGCGAACCAGCTGGCTGAGGAAGTCATGGGATTTATACTGAAGGAAGCCCGTGAAAAATCCATGGAACTGGCTAAAATAAAAGGTGTCTTCCCATTTTACGATAAAAGCGTTTTTAAAAAGCAAAAGATAAAAATTCGGAACGCCACCACTACAACCATCGCTCCAACAGGTACACTGAGTATCCTTGCCGGCGTTTCCAGCGGCGTTGAACCCCTCTTTGCCATTTCTTTCATCAAGAATGTAATGGACAATGACGAACTGGTGGAAACCAACCCGATTTTTAGAAAGGCAGCCGAAGAAGGGGGATTCTATTCGGAAGAGCTCATGAAGGAGATTGCGAAAAAAGGTGGATTACATGACATGGATGAAATCCCTGCGGATATTCGTAATGTTTTTGTAACAGCCCATGATATTACACCGGAATGGCATGTGAAAATGCAGGCTGCGTTCCAGAAATACACCGACAATGCCGTATCAAAAACGGTTAATCTAAGCCATGAAGCGACTACAGATGATGTCCGGGAAGTGTTTTTGAATGCATATAAAACAGGATGCAAAGGTGTTACCATCTACCGTGACGGCAGCAGGGACATGCAGGTTCTAAACATAGATAAGGTTAATGGTAAGGAAGGATCGGCTCCATCACAGGAAGCAGCAAACGGAGGGAAACAAAAAATCATTCCGAGGCCGCGACCTGAAATTACAAACGGATTTACCGAAAAGGTCAGAACCGGCTGTGGAAACCTATATATTACCGTAAACTACGATGAAAACGGAATCTGTGAAGTATTTACAAATACAGGCCGGGCAGGTGGCTGCCCCTCCCAGTCGGAAGCTACCAGCCGCCTGGTTTCCATTGCCCTGCGTTCGGGTATGAACGCGGAATCCATCATAGAACAGCTGAAGGGCATTCGATGTGCGTCGACTATCAGGCAAAAAGGACTGAAGGTTTTATCCTGCCCTGATGCCATCGGGCGCCTTATCGAAAAGGTTATGAATCACCAGAATGGCAATTGCAAGGAAATAAAGCCCAATCAGGCCAATATGTCCGGAGGCATGATACAAAGGCCTACAGCCCGCATGACAGGAATGGCGGAGAGCTTAACAACCGGAAATGAACAAAACAAACGAAATCATCACGGCGGGGAAAATTCCTGCCCGGAATGCGGAGCCGTTATGGAACATGAAGGAGGCTGCAAAGTCTGCCGAAGCTGCGGCTATTCAAAATGCGGGTAAATCCGGGTTGTGTATTAAATCACCGATTGGGGAAGTACTGTATATGAAAAAAAGGGGAATAGGCTGAATGGACTGCCTTTTCCTTTTTGTTCGCCGAATAAATGAGAGTATACAATAAGTGTATTGAACTTCAGATAAGGTTAATAACCAGCCTTGGAAAGGTAGAAGCGGAAAGGTTTATTTCTTTAGTCATACGCGAACCTTTTGATTATACTAATTGGCAAAACAATCCCTCCTGCTCCTTCATGGAGAGTCAGGCACTATTTATTTTAAACAAAAATGTTATAATGTTTCTGTTGTCCTATTTTTCAAGCAGGTTGAACTGTAATTATTATGCCCCCCGCCCCCCCCACAGTTTAACCTTCTTTCTTTTTAGCTGCGAATAATGGAAATGCCCGGATTAAACAGCCCAGCAGGATGAAATTTTCAAGTTTTCAACGGCTGAAACATAAATTTTCTTTAAAAGAATTAAACTCACAAGAGACTAAGATCGCTGAAAATCGTAGAAAAAACCTACATTTATAGTATAATTTCACCGTTTTATATGGTAAAATTTTATAAGATAAACTGTAATTAACATAATCGAAGTGCAAAGGAAAAGAGGCAGCTTTTGCAGGCTATTCTATTTAATGCAAGGAGTCTAAATGAATATTAATCTTGAAGCAATTGATGCTAAGAAACCTAAAAGCAAACATGAAGTTAATCTGAAAACCAGAGAAATTATTGCGGGTTATCTCTTCGCGCTACCCAGTCTGGCAGGCTTTGCCCTGTTTTTCATGATACCCTTTACCATCAGCCTTTACTATTGTTTTACAGAAGGCATCGGGGGAACAAGGTTTGTGGGCTTTAATAACTTTGTGTCGCTGCTGAATAGCAACTCCTTCCTGCTGGCAGCAAAAAATACCCTGATATTCAACTCCATCAGCGTTCCTTTGATAATCATTCTGTCCTTAATTTTTGCACTCCTTCTTAACAAGAAAATAGTTGGACAATCCTATTTCAGAAGTTTTTTTATTTTACCGCTTGTTATCCCTGTTGCTTCGGTAATACTCGTATGGCAAATCATTTTTAATGAATACGGTGTGCTGAATCAATTCCTTTCACGCTTTGGAATTGGTTCTATCGACTGGATGAGGAGCGGTTGGTCGGTAGGAGTGCTGGTGCTGGTCTACATATGGAAAAATTGCGGATGCTTCACTGGCAATCCTTGTTTTTGTAGACAACTGGAACATGGTGGAGCATCCTCTCATATTTTTAAAAGATGAGACGATGCATCCCCTTTCTATTTTCCTGTCACGCATTAACAGCAATGAAATAGGTATTGCCTTTGCATGCGGCATACTGTATATGCTGCCCATGCTTCTCATATTTTTGTATGGAGAAAACTACCTTGTAGAGGGAATTCAGCTCTCAGGAATAAAATAGGAGGACATTTTTTATGAATAGTTCTGATGCAGCAACACGTCTGGAATCCAGAAAACGAATTATCAGAAAAGCGGCCTTGATTTTTTTATTGATAATAATCCTGCTTACCTTTTTTTCAAAAACCATAAATGAGTTTCTGATGGCCGAGGTTGACTGCCAGAGTGCTTTGTCAGGAACTCTTAAGACCGATATTAAAGCGAAAGGCACAATAAAGGCTCTGAATATCGAGAAAATATTTGCTTACGGCAGTTGGAAGATCACCGACGTCATGGCTAAGGAGGGAATAGAGGTCGAAAAAGGTGCTGTTCTGGCCACTTTTGAAATGGAGGATATAATCTTTAATGCAAAAACAAGGAAGCTTGAATTGATTAAAATAGAAAATGCTTTGCAACAGTACTGTGAAAGTTTCAATTCCGATTCATACCAGAACGAAATAAGCCGGCTTTCAGATACTATGGATAAGGCGAAAAAGGAACTGGAGCAGGCTGTAGTGTTGTTTGAAAGTGGCGTAGGGATACGCAGAACGGTAGATGATGCACAGGACAAGCTTGATAACGCTAAAAACAATTATGAGGTAAGGCTTAAGGAATTTGAACAGTTAAAAATTGATTATCAAAGGACTTTAAAGGATAAGGAGTTGGATTTTCAGCTAAAACAATTGGAATACGAAAATATGATGAAAAAAATACCGCAGGATGGCAACATTACTGCGCCCGTTGACGGTATTATCAAATCAATCATGGTAGAAAAAGGTATGATTTGCAATGCAGGACAGACCATTTTTGAACTTGGCAGGAAAAGCTCGTCTGTAACAGTTGAATGGCAGATGAATACTGAAAAGGCTTCAACACTCAATGTCGGTGACAAGGTTACTTTTATAATAAAATCTCTGGATAATTCCTCGATAGAAGGTAAGGTAAAGGAAAAGCAATATTCAATAAACACCGGGATGTACAGGTTTACATCAGATATCAGCGTAGAAGGAAACAGTCCTGAGGATAGCAGTGAGGTTGAAATACGTGCGACCAAACAAAGCGCCAATTATCAGTTTATCGTGCCAAACGGCAGTATATCGGGGCAAGAAGGTAAAAAATATGTATTTGTGGTGAAGGAACGGGATGGGATTCTGGGAAAGGAAACCTATGTGACAATGGTCGACGTCAAGGTTGAGGATTCCGATGACATCAATTCAGCCATATCAGGCACAATCAATAGTGGGGATAAGATTGTCATATTCAGTTCAAAAGCCCTGATGGATGAGGCACAGGTGAAATTGAGGTGATTATATTGGATGAGGTTAAGAGCAGGAAGTTTGCATCCAGGAAATTAGCTATATCACTGACAGCCCTGATGTTCCTGTTGACAGCTTCATACTGTGTATGCACTGCTTTTGCTTCATTTGCGGGAGATTACACAAAAAGGGTTGAAGTCAACCTGAACGGTACTACTGAGGCAGGCGGAGCCGGATTGATTAAGCTGGAGGATACAATCCTCCTTCCAAACATCTTCCGTAACGGCACAGTATCATATTCCAGCCGGGCAGATACATATTTAAAGAGTGGAAGCTATTATATTCCGGTACAGGCTATGCTGACGGACAGCAGCTATATAAAGTTTTTTGACGCTAAAATAACCCGGGGCGCTTATTTTAGCGAGGATGCATATAAAAGCGGCAGAAATGTGGCGGTCATTAGTGAAAGCATGGCTGCCAGGCTGTTTACAAGCCTTAATGCTATCGGAAACGAAGTGGAGCTTTTTAATGAGAAATACACTATTGTCGGGTTGTACAGGGAAAAGGATTCTTTAATTGCACTGCCAGGGCTGGACGGGGCCGACAGGGTTTATGTCCCGTTTACGAGCCATGCCGCTTCAGGTACTTTGTCCATAGATACATTGTACATTAGTGATAGTTATCTAAAGGATGAAAAGTTCAGAGAACATTATGTAAATAAAGATCTGAAAAGTTGGCTGGGTTTGGATACCCGTATGTACAAGATTACGGATTATTACAATGCCACGGTCATGCTGACCCAGTTTGAGGATATATTTATATTCTTCATTGCCATATGGTGCATATGCATTCTGGGCGGATTCGTAGCAGTTTATATCAGTAAGAATACTGAGTATATCAAAAGCTGCATAAAGGAAAAATATCCGGGTGAGTTTTTAAAGGCGAAGAAGCTCTATGTATTCGGATTATTACCAGGCTTGATGCTTCTCATTGCCTCGATGGTCGGTATATTCCTGGTTACCAGACCGCATATATATATTCCTGCTGAATTTATTCCCCAGGAAAATATATTTGACCTTAGTTTTTATGCCGGCCGGATTAAATCGGCAATCATCGCATCAAACTCCGCATACGGGTATGTCCCTACACCGCTTGAAAAGTATTACAGAAGCGCACAAATGATAAACGCTTTGATTCTGGTCTGTGCGGTATCTGTGTTCTTTTCGGTGGTTTCGGGCTTGAGGCTGATGAAGGCTATTGGAGGTACAGGAATAGAACTTCTAAAAGCAGTTATGTTATCTTGTGTTTCAGCATGTGTTATGTCGGTATTATTTTCCCTTATTGGAGGGGTTGAGCTCTCCATACCATTGAAAAACCTTGCGGCGATACTTGTATTTATCTTTCTTAAAGCAGCTAAAGCGGGCATCTGGAAAAATACACTTGCTCATGCGTTTTCTGACAGACCTAAAAGGGGAGTTGATAGGATTGGGATCTGAAACAAAAGAAGATATGAGGCTAACCGACCGGCAGACGGATATACTGAAATGGATGGCAAAAGGGTCGACGAATGAATTTATAGCAAATGAACTCAGAATAAGTGTTAATACGGTGAAGTATCATAAGAAACGCATATTTAAACAACTGGATTCCGAATCTGCAAGCCAGGCGGTAGCAATAGCCATTTCGAAAAAGTACATATAATGTCACATAATGATACCATATATATTAAGACTACCCAAAGGGGTAGTTGCATTAAAATGGAAGCAGTGGTATTGTTTATTAAGGCAAGATACTAACTGAATGCTTAAGTAGCATAATAATGGAAAGCTGATGATGGCGTGTTAAATATTTTAAAGTCAGACAAGCAATTGTTAATGAGAATACTTTCGCTATTTAAGCCTTTCAAAAGGAAAATAGCGATAATTACTGCATGTATTTTTGCCTCCTCTGGCATTAGTATGATTTTACCGCTTATTAGCAAGAACATAATGGATAAGGGCTTGCTTGACCGTAGCTTCAGGACTGTAATCGCACTTTCAATAGCATAAGGTATCTGAATTAAAAAAAGTTGTTTCACTCAATAGTAAGCTTATTGATGCTAAAAAAGATAGTTTTGAGAGCCTTAATATACCTTTTTATAATATTTTAAATAATATAGATTCAATTAGTATGGCGGAACATATTATTGACATTATGGTAAAAAGTAGTGCTGTAGAATGTATATAGGATTAACATTGAGGAGTGAGTATAATGCTGATATCAAGAAGAATAGTTCCCTTTATAATAACTTTTGTTATTGTTTTAATAATCGTTTCCTGCTCCACGGGTGAAAAAAAACAAGGAGAGGCAGGAGCTTCATTAAGTATATACTTAAGAGACTATGATACGAATATCAAAAATGCTGTATATGAGTTTAACAAGGATAACAAAAACATTGAAATCAAACAGACAGAATTCTCATCCGAGCAGTATACTGACTATCAGGAGAGGCTTAAGACAGAGCTTGTTTCTGGAAATGGACCTGATATAATCTATTTCAAGTCATATGACCTGCCTGAATTGTCAAAATACATGGATAAAGGCATGTTTTATGACCTGAATAGCCTTATCGGAAAAGACAAAAGCTTCAAACTGTCGGATTACAATCAAAAAGTTATAGACTGCGGTATCTATAAAGATAAAAGGTATATCATACCCCTGTCTTATTACATGGATGCCTTCGTCACAACAGAACAAATAATTGACGATACCGGCATAAACATAAAAGATTTAGGAACTAGCCTGGCGGACATAGAAAAGAAGGCAGCCGGGTATTTTGCGGACGGTTCGGAAGCTCCACAATACTTTTTTCAATATTTAAACTTATCTTCTATTGTGCAGAATACTAAAACATCCTTCGCAGACATGGAGAACAAAGCAGCCAAATTTGCTTCACAGGAATTCATAAATCTTTTGGAGGGATACAAGGAAATATTCAAGCACAATTATCCGGAAGATAAATTGAAGGGTATCATTTCAATCAAAGACACGCTGGGGTTGCTTAATGATAAACAGCTGGCCATGATCCCCATACAGCTTCAGGGGTCTAAAGCAGTTAATACAATATTCTCCGCTCATGTTTCAGAGATAGATCTCAAGGTATATCCGCAGTTGTCTCCTGACACTGACGGCTGTATTATGGCCAAGCCTTCGGAGTTTGTCGCAATAAGTGCAAAATGTAAAAATCCTGAAAAAGCATTTGAATTTATCAAAATGCTCCTATCCGAAAAATATCAGAGTAATGAGCTTACCGGTTATATTCCAGTAAACACCGCTGCATATGAAAAGGAGAAAAAATCAAACCTGGGCACAAATACTGCCGTACGTGAAATGATTCTCAGATTGGATGGTATGATTGGCAGTATGGAAACGTGTATACTTATGGACAACAGTATATTGGATATAGTAAATGAAGAAATTGATAATTTCCTAAATGGGACTAATACTGCCGCGAAAACGGCACAAAGCATTCAGGATAAGACAGTTGCATATTTCAATAGCCCATTAACCGTGCTTATAGTTGGACAGACCAGTAACTTTGTCGATGAAAGCACACAGGAGGATAAAACTGAGAAACAATATATATCCCAATTGAGTATTTACTATCTGAGCAACCAGGTATATATTAGCAACGGAATATACATGTTTAATAAAAAATACCCTGAAATTGAAATTATAGAAACCCAATTTCCTCATACTGCTGTTGATGAATTGAGGAGCAAACTTTCTACAAGCCTTATGTCGGGTAGTGGACCGGACATTATCGCCTTTAACTGGAAATATTTCAACTCCCTTTACAAGGTGATACAGAATGGTACATTTTGTGACCTGAATGAGTTTATAAAAAACGACAGTGAATTCATGCAGGAGGATTATTTCGAGGAGATGTGGAAATGGGGAGTCTATAATGGTAAAAGATATTTTGTTCCGTTGTCAATGCAGATGGATGTACTAAGTACGACGGAAAAAATACTCAAGCAGAATAGCATATCGATCAATAAATCAGGCTGGACATTGAAAGAACTGCAGAATGCTGCAAAAAAGTTTATTGAGAATAATAGCGAGAGAGATAAATACTTTTTCAACTACTATATGAATTTCAGAAAAATTATTGATTGGAGCGGCATATCGTTTATAGACTATGGTGCTAAGAAATCTAAGTTTAATTCAGGGGAATTTATTGAATTGTTAGAAATATATAAGGATATAGAACCTGCCATTTCACCTGAAGAACCTGAAAAAACGAAATTGGCGTTGAGATTAATGAATGATGGAAAAATTGTTATGATTACTGATTATATAACACCATTTCGCCTGGGAGGAGAGTACTCAGCATATAATGAAGTATAGTGGAGTTGCTGGACACGCAGAAAGGCACTATAATAATACTTGAA